>JANJTN010000056.1 GCA_024711065.1 bacterium | reverse complement strand
CTAGACGCTACCGCACCAACCGCCCGGCGATGCGCAGGACTTCGGTCGCTGCCAGACGCTGCTGGTATTCCAGGAGGGCGAGTTGCTGGCCGACTTCCAGGAGGGTAAGGAACGTCTGCCGCACTTCGAGCGGCGTGATGGAGCCCACGCGGAGTTTTTCGAGTGCCACGTTAGCATTGCGTTCGGCGGCGGCGTAGGACGACCGTTGGATGGCCAGCAGTTCACCGGTGGCTTGGTAACTCCTCAGCGTGCGGTCGGCCATCCCGAGTAGGTCGTTGCGGATGGCGGCCACGTTGGTTTCCGCGCGTTGTTCCAGGATCAGACGACGTTCGCGTTCGTAGCGGTCAGACATGCCGTTGAACAGGTTCCACTGAAACGTAAGGCCCAAGCTGGGACCACTCGAGAGGTTCTCTAGAAAGAAGCCGCCGTCGGAGGTGTTGCGGTTCAGGCGATACGCTCCCTGCACGGCGATCTGCGGCATGAAGCTGGCTGTGGCCTCGCGCACGTGCGCCGAAGCAGCAGAGATCGCATAGCGCGCGGCGATCACATCGGGGTTGGCTTTATCGATCTCGTCGGCCAGCTCTTCGCGCGACGGCATGGCGGGGATCTGCAGATCTCGCTCGATCTCGAAGGGGGCTGATGGATCGCGTGCCAGCAAGGTGTTCAACGCTGCCTGAGCGTTCCGCATGTCCGTGCGCGTCTGGATCACCAAGGCGCGCTGGCTGTTGCGGTCGATCTCGGCCTGTGCCAACTCCACGCCGGAAGCCGTACCCACATCATAGCGGTGCTTCTCGAGAGCGTAGCGTTGCTCGGCGAGGACGAGAGCACTGTCGGCCGTTGTCAGGAACCGTCTGCTGGCATGAATGCCGTTGTAGGCGGTGATCACGTCGGCCATGAGGGACGCCATGCGGCTGCGGACCGAGGCCATGCCTTCGTCGCGCAGCGCCTGCGCGCGGTCAGCAGAAGCGAACATCTGCAGGCCGTCGAAGATGGTCCAGCTGAGTACGGCATTGGCACTCAGGTTGGAATAGCCAACGCCGTCCTGCTCGATGGTGCGTCCATCGGCAAGGCGTTGCGAGATGTCGTTGGCTCCATCAATGTACTGCCCCGACACGTCCAGTGTGGGCAAGAACCCAGAAATGGCTGTGCGACCCACGTTCTCGGCCAGCAGGGAGTCCTGCCGAGCGATGCGCACACCAAAGTTCTGCTCCATGGCCATGGTGATGGCCTCACGCAAGGTCAGGGTGTCGGCTGGGAGCTGTTGCTGTTGGCTGTTGGCTGTTGCTGTTGCTGTTGCTGTTGCTGTTGCTGTTGCAAGGACGAGGAGGATCAAGGCAGCCCCCTTCGCGATGCTGCGCGGATCCGGACCCTTGGGCGTGTGCGTGCGCTTGAGTCGGCTGAGTAGCACGTACAGGCTGGGCACTACGATCAGGGTAAGGAAGGTAGAGAAGATCATGCCGCCAACGACTACGATACCCATGCCCACGCGACTCTCAGAGGCAGCGCCAAGGGAAAGAGCGATCGGGAGCGCTCCTAGAACGGTGGCTGCAGAGGTCATCAGGATCGGACGGAATCGGAGCGACGCTGCCTGAATAGCGGCATCGTGCCAGGAAAGACCTTGCTCATGCAGCTGGTCGGCGAATTCGACGATCAGAATGCCGTTCTTGGTCACGATACCGATCAGGACGATGGTACCGATCTGACTGAAGATGTTGAGGGTCTGATCGAACATGGCCAGCGATACAACGCCGCCGGCCAGGGCAAGCGGTACGGTAAGCATGATCGTGAGCGGATCCACGAAGCTTTCGAACTGGGCGGCCAGGACCAGGTAGACCAGGATCAGGGCAAGGACGAAGGCAAAGAGAATACTGGACGAGCTCTCCTTGAAGTCCAGACTTGGACCGGTGAGCGCCGTGGTGAATCCTTCGTCCAGTACGCTGCCGGCGATGCGTTCCATCTCTTCGATCCCCTTGTCGATCGTCATCCCCGGTGCCAGCCCCGCACTGATGGTAGCGCTCAGACCGCGGTTGTAGTGATAGAGCTGGGGCGGACTGCTTTCCTCGCGCAGCGTGATCAGGTCGGCCAGTTGCACCAGCGATCCGTCATTGGCCTTGAGCGTAAGGCCCATGATCTCCTCCGGCATCATGCGCTGCCATCGGTCGATCTCGCCGATCACCTCGTACTGACGTCCATTGCGCAGGAAATACCCGAAGCGTTGCGAGGCGAAGCCCGACTGCAGCACTTCGGCGATGTCGGCCACAGAGATACCGAGCTCGCGAGCCCGGTCGCGGCGGATCTCCACGGCCAGCTCGGGCTTGGTGAACTTCAGGTTGCAGTCCACGATGTTAAAGATCGGGCTGCCATTGGCTTCGTCCAGGAACAGCGGGATCACCCGACGCAGGTCGGCAAGGTCCGTAGCCTGGATCACGAACTGCACCGGAAGGCCGCCGCCACCGAAGCCGGACGAGATGGTGGGCTCTTGTTGAACGATGGTGAGTGCCTCGGGCTTGCGCCGCATGGCGGCCGTCAGCTCGTCGGCGATCTCCATCTGCGATCGTTCGCGCAGGGCCGGGTCGATCAGCTGCAAGCGTCCAAAGCCCGAATTGGTACCGCTGCCGATGAACGACGGCGAGGTGACCGTGAACAGGAGTTCCTTCTCGGGTACAAGCTGTTCGACCGTGGCGCGGAACTGCTCGAGGAAGTCATCCATGCGTTCATACGTGTACCCTTCGGGTGCTACCACGATGATGCGCAGGTTGCTGCGATCCTCCAACGGAGCCACCTCCGAGGGGAGCCCCTTTCCAACCAGGTAGATCACGGCACCGGCCACCAGCATGAAGGCTGCGGCAAGCCAGGTACGATCAATGGTAAAGCGGAGCATGGCATCGTAGGTCGCATTCAGCCGAACGAAGAACGGTTCGGTCACCCGTTGCAGCCATCCGTCCTGCTCGTGTTTACGCAAGAAGCGTGTGCTCATCATCGGCGTAAGGGTCAGCGACACAAAGCTGGAGACAACGATGGACGTTGCCACCACAAAGCCGAACTCACGGAAGAGACGTCCCGTAAGACCCTGAAGAAAGATGATCGGGATGAAGACCGCCACCAGCGTGATGGTCGTAGAGATCACGGCGAAGTAGATCTCTGTGGCCCCTTTGTTGCCCGCCTCGATCGGGTCTTCGCCGTTCTCGATGCGTTTGTAGATGTTCTCCATCACCACGATGGCGTCGTCCACCACCAGGCCGGTGGACAGCACGATACCCAGCATCGTGAGCAGGTTGATGGAGAAGTCGCCGATCCACATCATGAAGAACGACGACACCAGCGACACGGGGATGGCGATCACCGGGATAAAGGTGGCTCGCCAGTTCCGCAGGAAGAAGAAGATGATCAGGATCACCAGGCCGAAGGCGATCAGGAGCGTCTCCACCACCTCGCTGATGGCGGTGTTGATGAACTCGGAAGCATCGTAGCGAATGTCGAGCGTAAAGTCCGGTGGCACCTGTTTGCGGAGCTCCTCAACACGCTTCCGGAATTCCGTGGCGATGTTCACCTGATTGGCGCCGGGTTGCGGACGCACGGCCATGGCCACCATCGGAACGCCGTCGCGCTTGAGGATGGTGCGCTCGTTCACCGAGCCGAACCGAACACCGGCAACATCGGCAAGGCGAACAACGCCGCGGTCATCAGACCGCAGGATCACATCCTCGAAGTCTTCGATGCTGGTCAGGCGGCCCTTGGTACGCAACGTCAGCTCCGTACTCATTCCCTCGAGACGTCCGGTGGGCAGCTCCACGTTCTCGCGAGCCAGGGCACGGCGAACATCACTGGGCGTGATGCCATAGGCCGCCAGACGGTTCGGTTCCAGTGTGAGCCGCATGGCCGGAACGCGCTCGCCCCAGATCGCGATCTCGCCGACGCCCACAATGGTCTGCAGGTTCTCCTTCAGCGTGGTCGCAGCGTACTCGCTGACCTCTACCAAGGAGCGCTTGGTGGAGTAGACGGACATGATCACGACCGGACTGGAGTTGGCGTCGGACTTGGATACCTGTGGAGGATCCACGTCGGCCGGCAGATTGCGCTTGGCGCGGTCCACACGGTCGCGCACATCGTTGGCGGCCGTCTCGAGGTCTACCCCCAGCTCGAACTCCACGTCGATACTGCTGCGTCCATACGAGCTGGACGAGGTGACCGAACGAATGCCGGCGATACCGTTAATGGATTCTTCAAGGGGCTCGGTGATCTGGCTCTCCACCACTTCGGCGCTGGCGCCGGTGTAGGTGGTGGAAACCGAGATCTTTGGTGGGTCGACGTCCGGAAACTGGCGCACACCAAGGAACGACGCTCCTACCACGCCCAGCAACACGATCACCGTGCTCATCACGATGGCCAGCACCGGACGCTTGATACTCAGCGTAGCGAGGTTCATTGCGGCAAGCCCCCTGCCGTCGGTGCCTCGAGCGTTACAGAGACCGGCATGGCGTCCTTCATCATCAGCATCCCGGTCGTAAGCACCGTGTCGCCGGGCTGCAGGCCTTCCACCACGCGTATGTTGCTGCGAGTGCGGGTGCCGCTGGTGATGCGCACTTCGCGCGCTGAGGTACCGTTCTTGACGAAGACCTTGGGACCATTGATGTCGACCACGACAGCTTCGGTGGGCACTAACAGGGCATCGGGTACCTCGGCCATGGCCAGGCGCACGTCGGCGAACATGCCGGGCAGTAGACCCTGCGGGTTCGCAATGTGCGCACGCACTCGCAACGTTCGAGAACCGGGGTCCAGCTCCGGGTCGGTCGCGTAAACCTGGGCCGAGTACGAGCGCGCGTCCTTGGAGCCACGAACGTTGAAGGTCATCGTGGTGGACGAGTTGATGGACGTGGCATACTTTTCCGGAACGGCGCATTCGAGTTTCAGCTGGGCATCATCCTTGAGCAGCGTGATCACTGTTTCGGGCGTGACCACAGCACCTTCGCTTACATTGCGCAAGCCTACAACTCCATCGAACGGCGCCAGGATCGCCGTCTTGGCGATCTGGGCTCGGATCACATCGGCTTCGGCGCGGTGCATGGCCAGAAGCGCCTTGGCGCGCTGGAGCTCTTCGATGCTCACACCGTCCACCTGGCGGATGCGTTCCAGTCGGTGGACAGACTCGGAGTCCAGTTCGACCTGGCTCAAGGTTTGCTGCAGGCGTGCCTGCAGGTCGGTATCGTTCAGCTTCACCAGGAGCTGGCCGCGCTTCACGCGCTGTCCTTCCGAAAACGCCATCCGTACGATCCGTCCGGCGATCTCGGCGCGCACCTCAACGGCTTCGTTGGCCAGGATCGATCCCGGCAGCGTGATCACGTCGGTGAACGGCTGCGGGGCGATCACGCGGGCCAATACGGCAAGGGGCTTGGGTGCCTTGGGTCCGGCGGCAGGCCCGGTTGGTGCTTCATCGGACGTGGTGCCCAGCACCCAGGCTAGGATGGCCCCAACGATCACGATCACGGCAAGAAGGAGGATGGTACGGAGTTTCATGCTGCGAACTTATGGTGTAACGAGGCGGTAGGACGAAATGTGCACTCGATTCGTACGTCCGACCCGTAAGTTCGTGTATCTTCATTCGCTTTCAATAGGATAGAATCATGCGCATTCTTCTGATCCTGGCCATGCTGCTGGCTCCGCTCTCACTCATGGCTGCCGAGCAAACGGTGTCCTTCAAGGTGGCCGGCAACTGCGGCTCCTGCAAGAAAAAGATCGTCAAGGCCGCCGAATCCGTAGACGGTGTCGACGATGCCACGTGGGACAAGAGCACCAAGGTGTTCTCGGCAACGTTCGACGACACCAAGACCAATAAGGACGCCATTGTGAAGGCCATCCTGGCCTCCGGCTACGATGTCGAGGAGAAGAAAGCCGACGACAGGGCTTACGAAAAGCTGCCGAATTGCTGCAAATACCGCGACGGCGGCGAGCACTAAGTGAGCAGCGAGTCGTGAGCAGCGAGTAGCGAGCCAGGATTGTCCCGGGAAGTCGGGGATTCTGTTCGGACATCAGGCACCATTACAGCGCCTGCAGTGTTACACCCATGTGACGCTGCAGGCGTTTGCATTCCCCATTCCCCACTCCCCATTCCCCATTCCCCATTCCCCGTCGTAATTTTGCGGTCTGTGATCACACCTACCACCCCCTAATCCCCTGCCTGTCATGCACCACCCGAGATTGTACGCCGACGAGTTTCAGTACCGCCACAACAGTGCTACGGCAACCGACATCGACCACATGCTGCGAACCGTTGGCGCCGGGTCTCTCCATCAATTGGTCGAACAGACCATTCCTGCAACGATCCGTCACGACAAGCCCCTTACCCTTCCTCCGGCACTCACCGAAGCGCACCTGCTCGAAGAGATGTGGCGCATCGCACAGAAGAACCAGGTGTTCCGGTCTTACATCGGCATGGGCTACTACGACACCCACACCCCACCGGTGATCCTGCGTAACATCGTGGAGAATCCGGGCTGGTACACCCAGTACACGCCATATCAGGCCGAGATCTCGCAGGGACGCCTGGAGTCGCTGCTGAACTTTCAGACCATGGTGATCGACCTGACCGGTCTGGAGATCGCCAACGCCTCGCTGCTCGACGAAGCCACGGCCGCTGCCGAGGCCATGCACCTGATGTATGCAGCTCGCAAGAACAAGGAAGCTCGGACGCTGTATGTAGACGAGAACGTGTACCCGCAAACGCTCGACGTTTTGCTCACTCGCGCCGAACCACTGGGTTTGGACGTGCGTGTTGGCCCCGTTGACGAAGCCACGTTCGACGGCACCATCTTTGGCTGCTACGTGCAGTATCCGGCCGGCAACGGCGATGTGCGAGACTATACCGATCTGTGCGATCGCGCCCATGAAGGGGGCTCGTTGGTCTGTGCCGGCACGGACCTGATGGCTCTTACGCTGCTCACCCCTCCGGGCGAGTGGGGTGCCGACATGGCCATCGGTTCGGCGCAGCGCTTCGGTGTTCCGCTCGGGTACGGAGGTCCGCACGCGGCGTTCATGGCCACGAAGGACGAATTCAAACGGCAGATGCCGGGGCGCATCATCGGCGTCAGCGTCGACGCCCAGGGCAACACCGCCTATCGCATGGCTCTGCAGACCCGCGAACAACACATCCGCCGAGACAAGGCCACCAGCAACATCTGCACGGCCCAGGCCCTGCTAGCCAATGTGGCCGCCATGTACGCCGTGTATCATGGCCCCAAGGGTCTGCGCGGGATCGGCGAGCGGATCCACACACTCACCAGTGCACTGGCAAGTGGTTTGCAGGAGATGGGCCTGAAGATCGAGAACCGCTCCTGGTTCGATACCCTGACCGTGGTGGTGCCGGATGCCGACGTGGTCCATGCCAAGGGGCTTGCCAAGCGGATCAACTTCCGCCGGATCGATGCCACACGCGTTGGGATCGCCATCGACGAGACCGTGACGTACCACGATGTGGCAGACATTCTGGAGGTGGTTGCACAGGCCATCGGCACTTCGGCTACGTTCGACATCGACCGCCTGGTGGTAGACGCGCGCTCCAGCGTGCAGGAGACCCTGCGTCGCACCACGGCATACCTTACCCATCCGGTGTTCAACACCTACCATTCCGAACACGAGATGCTTCGGTATGTGAAGCGTTTGGAGAACAAGGACCTGTCGCTGGTGCACTCGATGATCCCGTTGGGATCGTGCACGATGAAGCTGAACGCATCGGCCGAGATGATCCCACTTACCTGGCCCGAGTTCGGCAAGATGCATCCCTTTGTGCCGGTGGATCAGGCCGCCGGCTACGCCCAAATTTTCACCGAACTGGAACAGTGGTTGTGCGAGATCACCGGTTTCGATGCCATGTCGCTGCAGCCCAACGCCGGCGCTCAGGGTGAATATGCTGGCCTGTTAACCATCCGTGGATTTCACGTGGCCAACGGCGATGGACACCGCAACGTGGCCCTGATCCCGGCGAGTGCTCACGGAACCAATCCCGCTTCGGCCGTGATGGCCGGGATGAAGGTGGTGGTGGTGAGCTCCACGCCGGATGGCTACATCGACATCGACGATCTGCGCAAGAAGGCCGAACTGCATCGCAACGATCTCTCCTGCCTGATGGTCACCTACCCGTCCACCCACGGTGTGTTCGAAGAGGGCATTCGCGAGATCTGCCAGATCGTACACGACAACGGCGGCCGCGTCTACATGGACGGCGCCAACATGAATGCCCAAGTGGGTCTGACCAGTCCGCGTACCATTGGTGCCGATGTCTGCCACTTGAACCTGCACAAGACCTTCTGCATTCCGCACGGCGGTGGCGGACCCGGCATGGGACCGATCGGCGTGACGCGCGAACTAGCCCCTTACCTTCCCGGCCATGTGGTCACGGGTGTCGGGGAACGCGGAACGGGCAACGGCACGGCAAGCGCGGTATCAGCAGCACCGTGGGGGTCGGCCAGCATCCTCACGATCTCCTATGCCTACATCCGCATGATGGGCGCCGAGGGTCTCACACAGGCAACCCGCCTGGCGATCCTGAACGCGAACTACCTGAAGAGCCGCCTGGAGCATCACTACAAGGTGCTGTACGTTGGTGCCAACGGTCGTGCCGCGCACGAGTTCATCATCGACCTGCGGGAGTTCAAGCAGCGCGGCGGCATCGAGGCCGAAGACGTTGCCAAGCGCATGATGGACTACGGCTTCCATGCGCCTACCCTCAGCTTCCCGGTCCCCGGAACCATCATGGTAGAGCCCACCGAGAGCGAGAGCCTGGCCGAGCTGGATCGGTTCGTAGACATGATGCTGTGCATTCGCGAAGAACTCGAAGAGGTCTGCACCGGTGCTGCCGATGCGCAGAACAATGTGCTGAAGAACGCGCCGCACACCCAGTATGTCGCTACGGCAGACACCTGGGACAGGCCCTATCCGCGGAGCAAAGCGGTGTATCCCCTAACCTGGGTGCGCGACCGAAAATTCTGGCCGAGTGTTGGACGTGTAGACAACGCCCAGGGAGACCGTGTGCTGATCTGCACGTGCCCTTCAATGGAAGAGTATATCGTTGCGTGACCGATCTGCCGATCACATCGCGACTCGACGACATTCGACAAGGGCTGCGCTTCGGCGCGGCCCTTGTGCTTGAAGCTCCACCCGGCGCTGGCAAGACCACGCTGGTACCGCTAGCCTTGTTGGACGAACCTTGGCTGGAGGGCGGCAAGATCCTGGTCCTAGAACCCCGCCGTCTGGCCGCCAAGGCCGCTGCCCGCCGCATGGCAGCTTTGCTCGGAGAATCTGTTGGACACCGCGTGGGATACCGTGTCCGCAAGGACCGTCAGGTCAGCGCTGCTACGCGGATCGAGGTGATCACCGAAGGCATCCTGACCCGGATGCTGATCGACGATCCGGCTCTTCCCGGCGTGAACTGCGTGATCTTCGACGAGTTTCACGAACGCAGCCTGCAGGCCGATGTCGGTCTGGGGCTCACACGACTCACGCAGCAGCTGGCTCGTCCGGAACTCCGCATCGTGGTCATGTCGGCCACTCTGGCATCACTGGATCTGGAGCGCCTACTGCCGGACGCCGTTACGGTGGTCAGCCACGGCCGCACGTTCCCCATCACGGATACCTGGCTGCGCAGCCGCGACCAGCGTCCGCTGCAGGCACTTGTAGCAGCGGCGGTTCGAGACGCTCTGCAGGCAAACCCGGGCGATGTTCTGGTCTTCCTGCCGGGGCTGGCCGAGATCCGCCGTTGCGAAGAGGCCCTTCGTGGCATCGAGGCCGAGGTGTTGCCGCTGCATGGCGATCTACCGCCCGACGCCCAGGACAAGGTCCTCTCGGCTCGGCGGCAAGGGGCTCTCCCACGGGTGATCCTCTCCACGTCCGTGGCCGAATCGTCCGTAACCATCGATGGGGTCTCTACGGTGGTGGACGCCGGGTTGGCCCGTGAACCTCGGTTCGACCCCCGCTCCGGGCTGACCCGTCTGGTGACCGTTCCGGTTTCGAAGGACTCCGCCGAGCAGCGGCGCGGTCGGGCCGGGCGCACCGGGCCGGGCCATTGCATTCGACTGTGGACCGAGGCCGAACACCGCGACCTTCCCGAGCGGCGGACACCGGAGATCCTGTCGGCCGACCTGGCCCCACTGGTGGTGGAACTGGCGGCCTATGGTGCCGACGCCTCCGATGTGCTGTGGCTGGACGCCCCGCCACGAGCTGCCCTGGAGCAGGCTCAAGAGCTCCTTGTTGAACTGGAGGTGTTGGATCACGCCAGACACCTTACGCCACATGGTCGTCGGGTAGCCGCGCATGGTACGCACCCTCGCCTGGCACACATGATCCTGCGCGCCGAAGAGCGCGGACTGGGCGATGTCGCCCGTCGACTGGCCGACCTGATCGACGACCAGCAGCGTCCACGCGGCAGCAGCGCCGAGATCCATCTTCCCGGCGTTGCCTCGGAAGCGGTTGGACACTGTCTGGCACTGGCCTATCCGGATCGCGTGGCACGGAGGAAGGATCCGGGACGTTATCTCCTACGGAACGGAAGAACGGCCCGCGTGTCCGATCACGATCCTCTGGACCGCTACGAGTGGATCGCGATCGCCGATCTGGGCGGAGGCGGCGACCCCCGCATTGGTTGGGCCGCGCCACTGACCGAAGACGCGGTCCGGACCGAGTTTGCCGACCAGATCACCATCAACGTCACCGCCGGCTGGGACGAACGGACTCAGCAGATGATGGCCACCGAAGACGAACGACTTGGTGCGCTCACGCTCTCCACCCGACCCGCTCGATCGCTGGATCCACAGGCCCAGGCACTGGCCTTTGCCCGCGCCCTTGAGGCTCGTGGTTATCGTGATCTTCCGTGGACCCGCGCCACCGAACAGCTCCGGGATCGGATCCTGTTCGTCCGACACCACGCGGGCGAGCGAACATCCATGCCGCTGGCGCCGGAATCCCTAGCCCCCTTCCTGATCGGGATGCGCAAACTGACCGACCTCAAAGGGCTGAACATGGGCACCGTGCTGGAGGCCGTCCTTACCTGGAACGAGCGCCAGCACCTGGAGCGACTGGCACCTACACTGTGGACCACCCCCCAAGGACGCGAGATCCGGATCGATTACGCTGATCCTGAAAGGCCTTCGGTATCGGTGCGACTCCAGCAGGCCTTCGGCCTTTCGACCACGCCAACGGTTGCCAACGGAGCCATACCTCTGACCATGATCCTGCTCTCGCCAGCAGACCGGCCTATCCAGATCACTCAGGATCTGGCCGGATTCTGGAGCGGTTCCTATGCCGATGTCCGCAAGGAGATGCGCGGACGATACCCCAAGCACGCCTGGCCCGAGAACCCGACCGATCGGCTTCCCTGAGCGTCAAACGTCCGGAGAGTTCTTACGTATCACTACGTACTTCCGACCGGTCGTCTGACTGCAGCGCAACTTTTTTTACGTTTTAACTGTTTTGATACCAAGCAGTTAGGCGACGTGACCCGTATTTTTACGTAAAACTACTTGACTACGTAACTCTACGTACGTAGATTGGCACACCTCAAAAAAGGTGATGCCATGAAGTATATCGTATTCGCTGTCTCTCTGCTGCTGTTCGCAGCTACCACCGCTTCCGCCGGAACGTGGTGGGAAAAGGTCTCCGACGTCTCGGTTTCGTCGGCCGGTCGTCTTGCCAGCATGCAGGGTAATCTGTACCTGTATGATTGCGGCAAGGTGTACCGATCGGTGGACGACGGAGCCACGTGGAAGGACATGAGCAAGACCTTCCCGAACGGCGTACATGTGTTCCGTCGGGTAGGCGCGTTCAACTACGCGTTCACGCCTGGAAAGGGCGGTTCCCATGTCACGGTGTTTCGGTCCGACGATCAGGGAGCTTCTTGGCACAGTGTGTCGGAGTTCGCCCTTACGTCCGGCACCACGTTGCGGAACGTGTCGTTCGAAGGATCCACCTTACATGCCATTACGAATGGACAAGCGATCCATGTGAGCGTAGACAACGGCCAGACATGGAAGACATCAACGGTGACGGCACCGATCGGATCGCTGGTCGACTTTGCGTCGGCCAACGGCCTGTGGGTCGCGGCCGGCACTGAGGGTGCTGCGTGGTCGTCGGACAATGGTCTCACGTGGTACGAAACCCTTGCCCCGATCGAAGTGGGCAGCGGCTTTACCCATGTTGAGAATTTCGGCGGAACGATCTGGGCCGGTGGCAATATCGGTGCTTGTCGTTTTGATGCCATGTCGCGTTCCTGGCACGTTCTGAACGAGGGTCTGCCGGTCTTCGCTAACCTGGTGGCCGCTCCCCTCACGTTCCGCTCCGTGAACGGTGTGTTGTTCGGCGTCTTCAAGACCTACAACGGCCAAACCAACGTGATGCGCCTGGATCAGCGCCAGGCTCGTTGGGTACGCCTGGAGTCAGCTGGATTCCCGCCGCACAACAAAGCCAACTACGACAATTTCACGGTGATCGGCGAGCATGTGTATCTGTACTATCATGGCGACGACATCGGCTTTGTAGGCGTCTATCGCGCCGTGAACGATGCCCCGACCAGCGTGCAGGAAGAGTCCATGGCAGCGTCGATCTCCGTGGGACCGAACCCGGCCACGGATCACGTGCGCGTAAGCACATCCAGCACGAACGTTGCCACCATCTCGATGGTGGACATGAATGGACGTGAGATCGCAACCGTTCAAGGCGTCGGCGAGGTGAACCTGAACGTCTCGGCTGTGCCGAACGGTGTGTACTACATCCGCGTGACCGACGTGCCGGGTACCGTAGCCAAGCCGATCGTGATCAGCCGGTAAGCCCCCTTCAAGTGGGCAGGTCAGGTCGGGTCGAAGTCGTAGATTGCCGCCATTGTTCGCCAATCTTCCGTTCGACATGCGTACCCTACTGACCGGACTTCTCCTCTTGCTATGCACTTCAACCGGATCCATGGCCCAACGGCCATGGATCCGTGCCGTTTCCCCCAACGTGGGGGCACCCCCACGGCTAGCCGTTGCAGCCAATTCGCTGGTGGCCTATCGTGAGGTGATGTCTACCAGCATCGACCAGGGCGTGAACTGGACACCCCATGTTCAGATCCCGGCCAAGGTGTTGGGCGTTACCGACTTCTTCAGCAACGTTAGCCTGTGTGCGTCGCAGGACGCCAAGGGCGACTCGGTAGACATCTACTTTACGCAGGGTGGCACATCGTGGTCGTTCTCTGAACGCCTCGACATCGGCGACCGCCGTATGCTCGAACTAGAGAGTTTCGGCCAGACCTTTTACGTAGTAACCGACGCCAATGTGATCATTGCTCGAAGCCTTGGCATCCGAGAGATCACCGTGCCCGTGGCGGAATTCGCTTCTCTGATCGATCTTGAATGCTCCGATGGCCTGTTCGCTGTGCTCACCACGGACGGCGTGTTTGTTTCGACCGACAACGGCAATTCCTGGGTCAAACAACATCCGACCATCAATGATGCGTCGCGCACAGTACACAACCTGCTGTTTCGGGACGGTGTGCTTCTGGCGTCTTCGGACTACGGCGTGTTAGCCTACGATGCCGCCTCGACCACCTGGTCTGTGCTGGGTCACTGGGAAGGTCTACTACAGCCGCCATCCGTTCGGGCCATTGCCGCCGATGCCCAACGCGTGATCACGTTGGCCGAGACCACTGAAGGACGCCTGCAGATGTATCGCCTGGACGCCGGCGACACAACCTGGATCCCAACGGCCTACGAACTCCCGCTTGACCAACCTCAAACGGACCGCGACCTGCTGGTGATCGATGCCGGCTGGGCCGTGACCTTCGTGTCGTCCACGGTGGATGCCGACTCCACCGGTCTGTATCGCTACAACCTGAACGACTTTACCAGCGTGCAGGACAGCCCCCTGCCCCCCGGCGTCGTGGTGCGCACCACCTCGGCCGGACTGTACCTGGAACATCCCGATCTGGAAGGGGGCTCGGTAGAGCTGGTCGACCTCACGGGCCGGTCCGTGTTCGAAGGAACCTTCCGGTCCACGCCGATCGACCTCTCGCTGCCGGATCACCTGCGCGGGCTCTTTGGCGTGGTGGTACGATGGAACGGTCGAACACCAGCCCGCACCGTGATCCAGCGGTAACGCTCATGGCCAAACCGTCGGTTGCCACGCAAAAACGGTTGATGACGCGCAAGCGTCTGATCGTGATCGGCGTGCTCACCGCCACCATCGTGGTCTTCGTCTTCTTCAGCAGCCACGGTCTGCTATCACGCTGGCGCCTGACCAGTGAACGATCGGATCTGCAGACCGAGATCGGGCAGCTGAGGGGCCGCGAAGACTCGCTGCGCTCGGTGATCTCTGCCCTGCAGACCGATACGCTGCAGATCGAGCGTCTGGCTCGTGAACGGTACGGTTACATCCGACCCGGCGAACGGGTCTTTATCATCAAACGTGATACAACGGAGGACGAGTGACGATCGAAACGTTCAATGTGGAAGGTGCGCCGCCGGCCGTGGGACCCTACTCCCACGCTGCCGTGTGCACCGGGACCATGATGTACCTGAGTGGACAGGTGGCCCTACGAGCCGATGGCTCGTTCGTCGAGGGCGACGTGCAGGCTCAGACCCGGCAGGTGTTCGAGAACATCCGAACGGTACTGGCCGCCAAGGGGGCAACGCTCCAGAATGTGGTCAAAGCCACCGTGTTCCTGCAGTCCATGACCGACTTCAGCTCCATGAACGAGGTGTACGCCGAAGCCTTCGGCGACCACCGTCCTACGCGGTCAGCCTTTGAAGTGGCACGGCTTCCCAAAGATGCCCTCGTCGAGATCGAAGTGATCGCCTGCCTTGGGTAAGCCTGGGATCATCATGAATCTGTTGCGGTTGCGGTTGCGGTTGCGGTTGCTGTCGCGACATCCGGCGCTGGCTCGGGGCGTTGAGATCGCTCTCGCGCAAGCGGTATCGCCACGACCATCTTCTCCGGCACCTCAGCTGGGTCACGGACCGCCAGCGGCGGTGCGGGCCGGGCTGCGGGCTCGACCGTCCTGCCCTGAGTCACAAGCTCCCCACCCGGCACGGCCGCACCAGTCTTCACCTCGCTGGCTGCAAACGGGCTTGCGCCTGCGCTCGTCGGCACGGCGGCCCGCGCCTCCAGCGCGTTTCGGCCAACCACGGCGG
>JANJTN010000029.1 GCA_024711065.1 bacterium | reverse complement strand
GTATGTCCGAATATTCCGCGTCTACCCCCCTCGTGAACGTACCAGCGGGGATCAACACCATCTGCACCGAGTCGTCAGGAAGAGCGCTGGGATTGGTCATATAGAAATCGTTGCCGATACCGTCTGAGTTGTCTACTCTGGCAGTGATGGAGGAAGGCGTGAACACCCGCCCGGCTTTAACGGGAGCTAGCACATACGATCCGTTCGCTACCGAGTCGAAGCGATAGACTCCGTCGGCATCGGTCAAAGCCGTACGCGCGCCCATGGTAACGGTGATCGACCTGAGATCCTCAAACTCATCGGGCGACGTGATGGTGCCGGTCACCCGATAGGTGACGCTGAGATCCTGATCACCCGGATCAGTGGTAGAACAGCCCGCAAGCAGGACCATGAACACCACTATACGGGCGGTGCGGATGATCGGCAGGATTGAACGGTGATGCGGCGTATACATTGAGCGTTTCCTTGAGCACGTCGTGATCGTTGATGCAATGGGCACTGAACATGCCTCTCGCCGTGTCGACTTCATTGGAAGTGGAGTCCACTGGACGTGGTCCTTCCATGAAGAGCTCAGCACATAGAGGCATTGAGAGAGCGCTCCAATGTACGTATGATTCCGGGAGTCACTGATTCCGGGAGTAGTCCCGGTCTATTCCGGGAGTCACTGATTCCGGGAGTGGTCCCGATCCATTCGATAACTTTCGGCATGCCAACACCCAGCAACCCCATCGATCGACTGGCGCTGATCCCCCACCCCGAAGGTGGCTTCTATCGCGAATACTACCGAAGCCCCCTTCAGGTCTCCTCGCCCGAAGGAGAACGGTCTGCTGCCACGGCGATCTACTTTCTTCTCAGAGAGCAGGACATCTCGCACTTTCATCGGCTAAAGCACGACGAGTTGTGGTGCTGGCATGAAGGGGGCTTGCTGCACGTGCACTGCCTGCATCCGGATGGACGCTACGAGGACGTTCTGCTTGGACCCGACCATTCCTATACCGCCGTGATCCCGGCGGGGACCTGGTTCGCCGGAACCGTACAGGGTCCACATGTGCTGGTCACGGCCGTTGTCGCACCGGGCTTCGAGTTCCAGGACTTCGAACTGGCATCACGCACTCAGCTGCGTGACGCGTTTCCGCAGCATGCAACACTGATTGAGAAGCTGACGCTGGCGGAACACTAGCGTTCTTCAGTACAACGTATTCCCATGAAAGATCTCACCAGCAATGGTGCTATCTTCAGAAACGGTGTTGCAGCCGAGAACTCGAACGCGGTTGATCACAACACTGCAGTTGTTCTTCAGTTCTGATCAGGAGGTGGTGATGCGACTCGCATTCCTTGTGACGATTCTATGCGTGAGCGCCGTGTTCTCCCATGGCCAAGTGCTCTATCCCAACACCTTTGACCTTGGCAATATGACGATCGGTCTGACCTATGTCAGGACGATGACGCTGAAGAATACGTCCAATGCTACGATTCATCCCCAGCACGGTCTGTGTAACGGTTATGCTTCTTCGGGACCCAATATGGACCTGCCGGACTCTATTGCTGCCGGTGATTCTGTCATACTTACGATGAGTTACCGGTCAATGAGTGAGTATCCTCTCGATCTGGCATGTGGGATCATATCTGACCGCAACACGTATCCCACGGAGCGGTGGAGCGTAGGCTACACGCTCAAGGGCAACGAGATCTACAAACCGAGCTTCTCCGTTCAGCCTACTTCGATCACCTTTGATTCCACTGCCGTTGGCGATACGGCGACAGCCACGCTGATCATCCGGAATTCCGGGAACGGCATGGGGTTGGCCTACCGTCCAACAGGGATTGGGTCCGACTATTCAACCAGTATCACGGAAGACAGCGTAGAGATCCCCGCTGCAGACTCCGTTGCGATCACCGTTCGCTTTCACCCACAGCAGATTGGCGAGACACACGATACGGTACTCCTTCGCTGGAGTCTGTGGGGCACACAGCAGATCGTCCCGGTCATGGGTTCGGGTATAGCGCCTCCCGGCGGTCTGGTGGCCACTCCGCGGAGAGTCGACTTCGCAACAGACATTCGCAACGGCAACGTCTATCAGCCGATGCGCCTTGCCGTGCTGAAGGATTCGTTAGTGCTGTCGAACTTGGTTCTTGGAACCAGTGGGAAGTTCTTTGTGACGGCCGTTGACGGTGGCCCAGTGTCGCTCCCCGCTACCCTCCGCCCGGGAACATCCCTCAATGTGCATGTGGTTGCGATCGCGAACGAAAGCGGCACCTGGCAGGACACGATCGCCTGCTATCAACTCGAGCAGCTCGTTGGTAGTATTCCGCTTCGACTGGATGTTGGAACGACGAGCCTCTCAGACGCCTCATCCACGATGACGTGCCTGCCATTTCCCCAGCCCTCGACCGGATCACTATCGTGGTGCGGCGAACCGGATTCACGGTGGATCATCCGATACATGGATGGACGCAAATTTCAGGACGTGGTCGCCTCAGATGATGGCACCTGCACCGTCCGGGGTCTACCAACCGGTGCCTTCGCGATCCATCGTGCCGATCTGAACGCCACGCCACAACTTGTGATCGTCACACATTAGCAACCACTCACAGCTTACAGCTCACAGCTCACAGCTCACAGCTCACCGCTCACCGCTCACAGCTCACCGCTCACAGCTCTCAGCTCACAGCGTCTGCAACAGCTCGTCCAGATTGTTGAGCGCCATGGTGAGGCCTTCCTGCATACCCATTTTGAGGACGGTCTCCAGATCCTCGGTGGAATCGTAGGTGGTAACGATCGTTACCATTGTGCGCTCTCCGGACGGAGCGAACGTTGCATGCCATTCGGCGCGTGGGAATGCCTCGTTGATCTCGCCCTGCTCGTTACAGAAAGCATCAAGACTTTGGAACATGTTTGGTGCTTCGATGCGGTGATAGTGGTTCAGGCACCAGTGTTTCTCGCCTTCCGGACTCAGCATATAGTAAAGCCACAAGCCCCCCTCACGAAAGTCCATGGACACGGTAACGGCTTTGTAGGGACGGGGCGCCCACCATTGATCCAGCAGTTCGGCTGTGGTGTAGGCGGCCCAGACCAGGTCCTGCGGGGCATCGAATTCGCGCTCTACGCGAATGGCGCGGCCGGAATCGTCGACCGAGAACGAGAAGTGGCGAGGAAGGCTCATGATCGTTCTTTCTTGAGGGTGGTGAGAACTTCGTCGAGTTGTTCGAATCGTTGTTGCCAGAGACGCTTGAACTGATCCAGCCAGCGGTCGATCTCCTGCATGCGCTCGGGGCGAAGCGAATACTCCACTTCCCTGCCGTGTGGCACCGTGCGGACCAGCTCGCATTCGCTTAGGATCCGCAGGTGTTTGGAGATGGCCTGGCGGCTGGTATCGAAATGCGTAGCCAGTGCGCCGGGCGTCATGGCCTGGACGGCCAGCAACACCAGGATCGAGCGCCGAGTGGGATCGGCAATGGCTTGGAAGGGGTCGCGTCGCATCACGGTTGCAACCTACTACGATCCGTTCATATATGCAACCGTTTGGTTGCAGATTTTTTTCGATCGATACCTGGACACCGCTGTAGGTTCGCAGTCATGCGGATCTTCATTTCCATACGTCCGGACGAGGCCACCTGCCAGCGGTTGGTAGAGCTCCAGTCCGGCATCGACCATGCCCGATGGGTAGCACCGGAGCAGTTCCACATCACCCTTCGCTTCATTGGCGGCATGGGACCGGACCGACTCCAGGAACTGGCAGCGGTCCTGAGCGACATTCAGGCAGCCCCCTTCACGGTATCGGTGCGCCACGTTGGCACCTTCCCGCACGGTTCTTCACGACAGCCGCCGACGGTGCTGTGGGCAGGTCTGGCGCCATCCGACGAACTGGAGCACCTGGCGTGGACCATTGAGGACCACGTGCAGATGATCGGCCTGCGTCCAACGGACCGCGTCTTTCATGGACATATCACACTGGCCCGCCTCCGAGACGCCGACCGCGACCAGGTGCGTACCTGGCTGCACAAGCACGACATGCTCGAGCTGCCGCCGTTCACGGCACGGTCGTTCGAGCTCGTGAACAGCGCCCTTTCCGGGGAGGGGGCTGAGTACGACGTGCTGCAGGAGTACCCCTTTCCCCAACCGCCCCCGGCAACTCCCCCGGCAAGCTCGCGGGCCGGGTGAGTTGCCGGGGAAGCTAGCTTGCCGGGTGAGTTGCCGGGTGATTCTGCCGACGCCCTCGTCCGATCACGGCGGTAAGCACCATGCTCGTGATCGCTCCCGTGAAGGCCAGTAGCATATCCTTTTGAGCATCCCACGGATCTCCCTGCGTGCCCAGGTAGGCCACGCCCACGTCCGGGAAGAAGAACTCTGCCACGGCAAATTCGATGATCTCGTAGGCGCCGGAGAACGACAAGGTGATCTCTACCGGAAGCACCCAGCAGACCCATAACGGCCACTGCATCTTGTTCAAGAAGTAGTCTCGCATCGGATAAGCCATCATCAGCCCGAAGCTGAAGTGCACGATGCGGTCGTAGTGATTCCGCTCCAGGTCCAGTACGTCCTGGATCCAGTACCCCAACGGTGCGTTCGCATAGGTGTGCTGCGCACCGAAGATGTGCAGCATCATGAAGGCGAACATCATCGTAAAGCTCAGATCGCTGAACCGAAACCGTGGATAGCCCCATGCCATCACGCCCAGGAACAGGAACGTGAGGACGTTCTCCGTGATCCAGTTGGCACCGTCGGACGTGGTGACCAGGGTATAGACCCACGAAAGCAGAAAGATGACGCCGTACGCCATCAGAAGCCGCGGCGAATTGGTGGTACCATGCGACGTGGTCGCTGTTGTGAATCCCATATCCCCTCATCCCGGTATGTGAACGTTCACAGGCAACATCACCCGGCAAGCTAGCTTCCCCGGCAACTCACCCGGCAAGCTAGCTTCCCCGGCAACTCTCCCGGCAATGCTCCCCGGCGGCAGCTGCGCTGCTCCAGGCCCACTGAAAGTTGTAGCCCCCTAACCATCCGGTCACGTCTACCACTTCGCCGATAAAATACAGCCCGGGCACGTGTCGACACTCCATCGTCTTGCTCGAGAGCTCTGTGGTATCC
>JANJTN010000199.1 GCA_024711065.1 bacterium | reverse complement strand
GCGGCTATGCCGTGTTGGGCAACATGAGTCAAGTGTTCCTCATTGACCTTTTTCAACTTGACACCCTCTGGTCACTTGAGCTACCGGAGCCGCCGTCGAGAATGGATTTTGACGAGGAACGATCCCATCTGTATATCCACTACGGAAGGGAGTACCTTGCAGCGGTAAAAATCGATCCCGAGCTGTATGCAACTGAGAGCAGACCGAAACCAAGGGTTCAGGTCGGCGAAAGAGAGGTCCTACGGCAGATCGATCCTGGTCGTCAGACTCCCAACCGATATTCACTTCAGAACGGTGGCTACGTGTTCGAAGCGCCACCGATGTTCTCTCCAGAGTCAGGCATTGTGATCGCTTCAGATGTACTTGGTCGACTTGTACCGTTCAGTCTTACCTTTCAGCCAGGCGTGAATCTCGTCACGGTGACGCCATCTGTGCCATTGCTTCCCCGTTCGCTCTATCTGTTCACAGCCATTTCCTCCGAAGGGTCTACGACTCTCAAGGTGTGGGTTGATGGCAACTGAGTGGGTTCATCCGTCAGGAAAACAAATGCGAATGGCCCGCCGGAGGCGGGCCATTGTTGTTGGTGATCCTATGGTCTGAGGGTCAGAGCGTGACGGTGTTCTCGTTCATCGCTTCCAGGCTTTGCGTGACGGCGCGCAGTGCCTGGCCGGCCAATGAGCCGTCGATCACGCGGTGATCGTATGTGATGGAGATGTACATCATGTGACGGATCACGATCACGTCTTCACCATCCAGCTCGCGAACTACCGGACGCTTCTGAATAGCACCGACGGCGATGATGGCCGTTTGCGGCTGATTGATGACCGGCGAGCCGAAGAGCGAGCCGAAGGTACCAACGTTCGTCAGTGTGATCGTGCCACCCTGAATGTCGTCCGGAGCCAGCTTTTTGTTGCGCGCCCGATCAGCCAGATCCTGCATGGCATGAGCCATGCCGCTCACGTTGAGGGCTCCGCCGTTCTTGATGACCGGCACGATCAGGTTGCCATCCGGCAGCGCTGTGGCCATGCCGAGATTCGTTTTCTTGTGACGGAGGATGTTCTTGCCGTCGACGCTAACGTTGATACCCGGGAACTGCTTCACGGCCTCACAGATCGCAACACCAAAAAAGGGCGTGTACGTAAGCTTCACACCATTGCGCTTCAGGAAGTCGTTCTTTGTCTTCTCGCGCAGCTTCACGATACCCGTGACGTCGGCTTCGGCCACGCTGGTCACGTGCGGAGAGGTGTGTTTGGAGCGCACCATGTGCTCGGCGATCAGCTGACGCACACGGTCCATCGGGATCACCTCGATGTCGTCCGTTACCGGGATGTTGATGTTCGGGAAGGCATCGTAGACCATGCCGCCGCCCTGTGCCGGAGCCGATGTCGGGGCCGACTTGGAGGGGGCTGGTGCTGCCGTGGTAGCCGGTGCGGGTGCCGCTGCCGGACGCGATCCGCGGTTGCCGAGGTAGTTCAGGATATCGTTTTTGGTCACACGGCCTTCGAGGCCGGTTCCGGCGATCGCGTCGAGCTCCTGCACGCTCAGGCCTTCGGCCGAGGCGATGCTCCGTACAAGGGGCGAGTAGAAGCGTCCACCCGATTCGCGTGGTACGGCGGTAAGCACGGCCGAACCGACACCAGCCGGGACGGATGCAGGCTTGGAAGCACCGTTCGTAGCTGTTGCTGTTGCTGTTGCTGTTGCTGTTGCTGTTGCTGGTGCTGGTGCTGGTGCTGGTGCTGGTGCTGGTGCTGGTGCTGGTGCTGTTGCTGGTGCTGTTGCTGTTGCTGTTGACTGTTGCTGTTGCCCGGCAGCGGAACTCCCCGAAGAAAGCTGTGCGATAACGGCACCGACTTCTACAACCGCGCCTTCCGCAGCAAGCTGAGCGACCAGTACGCCGTCGGCAGGCGACGGTACTTCGGTGTCCACTTTATCTGTCGAGATCTCGAGCAACACGTCGTCGCGTTCCACCTTGTCGCCAACATTCTTGACCCAGCGAAGGATCGTGCCTTCCTGGATCGACTCGCCCATCTTGGGCATCACCACGTCTACGGTTCCGGTTGCTGTTGCCGTTTGTGCTGGTGCTGGTGCTGGTGCGGCTGCTGGTGCTGGCGTTGGCGTTGGCGCTGGAGACGGCACCGGTGCCGTAACGCGCTCGCTGCTCGCCGTTGGGGCTGGTGCTGAGACCGTGGCGTTGGCATCTGCGCTCAGAATAGCGATCACTTTCCCAACTTCCACCACATCACCTTCAGCGGCACGGATCTCGATGATCTTGCCCGCTGCGGGAGATGGCACTTCAGTGTCGACCTTGTCCGTGGAGATCTCGAGCAGAACGTCGTCGCGTTCTACCACATCTCCCACGTTCTTCACCCAGCGCAGGATCGTTCCTTCCTGGATCGACTCGCCCATCTTGGGCATCACTACTTCGACGCTCATGTCGTGCACTCTGTTGTGTTGTTGGTTCTATCGTTGTTCGTTCATCGGAGCCAGCCAGGGTTTTCGAGGGCCATGGGATGATCTCACCGTTGAACGGGCCACGAAATTAGCCATTTCCGTGGTCTTGGTCAGCCCTTGCCAACCAGGTCGTGCAGAGCCCCTTGCAGCGTTGGAAAGCGGAAGGTGAACGAGGTGCCGAGCAGGCGCATCGGATACGCCGGCACGGAATCGTCTACCGTATCGGCCAGTGTACCGAACACCAGGTACAACACAAACTGCGGAACCGGCAGCCAGATGGGTCGGCGCAAGACCTTACCCAGCGTGGTAACGAACTGACGCATGGTGACCATTTCGGGAGCGGTCACATTGTAAGGGCCTTCTGCCGTAGGTGTGACCGCTGCCCAGACGATGGCCTCTACAGCGTCGTCCTTGTGGATCCACGGCAGATACTGTTTGCCGGAACCGAGCACACCACCCAAAAAGTTCTTCACGAACGGCAGCAGGCGTCCGAGCGGTCCGTCGGAGGTTTCCAGGACCGGCGCCATGCGAAGAACGGCCACGCGTGTGAAGGGTACGGCGCGATTGGCGGCGTCTTCCCATTCCTTGCTCAGCTGCGCAACGAACGTCTTGCCATGGCCCATGGCTTCGTTGCAGGGTGTATGGGTATTTCCGTAGTACCCGATACCCGACATACTCACCAGTGCCGGCTTTACGGCACAACCGGCAATGGCATCAACGATGGCCTTGGTGGGTTCCAGTCGACTGTTGACCAGTACCCGTCGGCGCTTGCCGCTCCAGCGCTTGGCGCCGATGCTGGCACCGGCCAGGTTCACTACTGCCGCGGCACCGTCGATCACCGTACCGAGGTGCTCATACTCTACTCCGCGGGCGCCAGCCGAGCTTTTGGCCGTGCGCGAGACGTTCACCACGTCGTAGCCCAGTTCCTGAAATCGCTTCGAGACCCGGGTCCCAAGGAATCCCGAGCCCCCTACCAAGACGATGCGTTGATCCATGTTGCGAAGGTTGGTGAGAGGAAGTCATGGGTGGAAACACACGAAGCGCACGACGCGTTCACGTCATGCGCTTCGAAAAGCGTTGCACAGGAGGGATGCTACGATCACTCTTCGGCGATCACCCACACCTTGAGGGGTGCGGAGATCTCCGGATGGAGTTTCACCTTGACCTCGAAGATGCCCAGCGTCTTGATGGGCTCGTCGATGGTGATGGAGCGGCGATCGATACCGAAGCCGCGAAGCTCCAACTCGTTGGCGATCATTTGAGCGGTCACGGAGCCGAACAGGCGACCTTCTTCACCAACCTGCATCGGGATGGAGATCTGCAGATCGGCCAGCTGGCCGGCCATGATCTCGGCCGAGTGCTTGGCCTTCTCCATCTTGACGGCATACTGCTTCTTCTCGGTCTCAAGGGCGCGCAGGGCGCTGTCGTTGGCCACATAGGCCAATTGGCGCGGGATCAGAAAGTTCCGCGCATAGCCGGCCTTTACGGTCACGATCTCGCCGATCTCGCCAAGGCTGGGTACGTTCTGTCGGAGGATGATCTTCATACAGGGAAATCCTTGTTCGCGTTAATTGGCATTCTTTTCAGCGGCCTCTTCCTCGGCCAGGGCAGCGGCCCGAGCTGCCTGAGCTTCGGCGCGCACCTTGCGGAAGTCGCGCAGTTTCAGGTCCAGCTGCATCGTGAGGTGGCGGATCACGTTCTCGTCCAGCGTAAAGAACCGCTCGAACTGCGGGATCAGCGAGGCATCAGCTTCGAAGGCCATATAGACATAGAAGCCGTTGTATTTCTTGGCGATCGGATAGGCCAGGCGGCGCCGGCCCCATTGATTGATCTCCATGATCGAACCACCATGCTCGGTCACGAAGTCCGTAACGCGCTTGACGATCGCTTCGACCTCGGCGTCTTCCAACGCGGCATTGAGGATGTAGGTCGACTCGTAGGATCGACGGATGCTCATAATCTCTTCTCCTGTGGTTGCTTGCGCAGCCGGACGCTCGCGTCGCCCGGCAGGATGATGTGCTATTTCGTTCTCTGGAAACACCAGAGCCGACAAATGTAGGGGGCTGGCCGCAGAATTCCAAGCGAGCGGCGAGCAGTGAGTAGCGAAACCATCGTGCACGTCCGAGATAACGGAACGGTGCGTAACTTCGTTGTTCACGGTGAATTCTCGAGAGTGTCGGGTGCGATGCGTCGTTCTCGACCTGCAGCAAGCGTCTTTCTCAACTTTTTCCAGTCCGCATCATGTCCGACCAGACGAACGTCCCCGGCACGCCCGAGGCATCCGCCAACGAGCAACTTGATCCACAGGCCAATGCAACGCCAGAGAGCACGCCGGACACACCGGTAGAGGCTCCAGCAGAGACCCCAGCCGAGGCACCTGCAGCCGAGGCTCCGTCAGAGCCGACGCCGGCTGCTGCACCCGAGCCCCCTGCAGAAGCAGAAGCCCCTGGCGTGACCACCATGGAGGGCACCGAAGGAACGGTCCACGTTCGCGCGGCCGACCCGACCAAGGCCGAAGTCGGTGAGACGATCGATCTGGAGGCCGTACAGGCCGCTGCTGCAGCGGCTGGTGCGGCCAGCACGATCACGGCCGAAGAGTTCGCCAAGCGTCAGGAAGAAGAACGAGCTCGCCGCGAAGAAGAGCGCGTCCGCAAGGCTGCGGAAAAGGAAGCTCGCGACGCGGCTTTCGCGGAGCTGGAGAAGTTCAAGAACGAAGGAACATCC
>JANJTN010000170.1 GCA_024711065.1 bacterium | reverse complement strand
CGCACGGCCTTCAACACGCTTGCCCGAAAAACGGCCGGTAGCGTCAAGCTGGTCGGCACCTACGAGGTCGCTCCACTCGGTACACGCCAGTTCGGCACCTATGCGTTTACCGGGTCAAGCGGCGGCATCACCACCCGATGTGCCGTGTTCACGTCTACTCTCGGCAACCACTACGAGTTCGCACTGGTGCCGCTCACCGTGTCCGGACGCGACCTACCCGCCGATCGTGAACAACAGGCGGTCTTCAACAGCATCCTGGCAACGGTTCAGTATTAATGCACTCATGCACTGATGCACTAATGTAATAATGCACTGATGCACTAATCCCAAGCCCTCAAGCCCTCAATCGTTCAAGCCCTCAATCGTTCAAGCCCTCAAGCCCTCAATCGTTCAAGCCCTCAAGCCCTCAAGCGTTCAATCCCTCAAGCGTTCAAGCGTTCAATCCCTCAAGCATTCCATGACTCTTTCTCCCGACACCGAATCCGTATTGGCCTTCCTTGATGAAGCGGTGGAAGGGGGCTTGCGCAAGCGAAACGACGTTGGCGTGCTGCTCGAACTTGGCGCTACGCACGGAGAAGCCGACCTGATCAATACGATCACCACCACAGGCACAGGGCTCTGGAAGGTATATCGCACCTTGCGGCGCGTGCAGCCCGGTGCCGAAGGCTACGCCCAGCTGGAGCAGGAGTTCGGTCTGCAGCTCAATGCCTTGCGGACCCATCTGGCCAAGCTGGTCGAACCTGCCGATGATGTCACACTGCAGCGGTTCGACGAGATCTACTTTGGCATGACGCAAGGTGTGATCCGCAACCTGGTGGATCTTGGACACGACTTGGCCAGGATCAAGGACCTGCAGCGAGGGACCTGAGGTGCGCTACCTCAACATCGAGGTAGTCCTTGGCCTGGTTGCACTGGCTCAACTGGCAGCGTGGTCGCTGCATACTCAGCTCCCTCCTCTGTGGTACGCGGTGGTGCCGCTGGCCACGTGGGCTCTCTACACCCTGGATCGGATCATCGATAGTGGTGATGCATCGGGTGTACCGCAGACCGGACGCCATACGTTCCATGCACGGCATCGTAGAGGTCTGCTGTTGGCAGCGTGCGGTGCGATCGTCCTTGCCGTGGTAGTTGCCGTGATCGCCTTCCCGCTTCGCTACTGGCTGGCTGCGGTTATCCTGGGCTGCGCAACACTGTCTCACCTGCTGCTCCAGCGCAGCCGATCGCCGCACATGGCGGTGCTGAAGGATGTGAATGTTGCCACAACGTTCACACTTGCCGCATGGGCCATACCCTTTGCGGATGCTTCATCGTCCATCATCAGGTCGATGTCCTGGCTACCTCTGTTTCTCCTTACCCTTGAGTTGGTGATGGTCGACGTGATCCTCCTGAGCCGCCTCGACGCCGAGGACGATGCCCGACATGGCCGGCCATCGATCGCCGTGGTCCTGGGCGATCGCCATGCCTTGTGGCTGGCGCAGGCGTTGGCTGTTGTGTGTGTGTTGGCATCGGCCTGGTGGATGATGGCGTCCCACGCCTTCGTGCTCGGTGGAAGCCTGATGGTAATGTCGATCGCTTACCTGTGGTTGGCACGGTGGCGCGGAAACGATATCGACCGGACGCGACTGTACCTGGAGCTGGTCCTCTCCTTTCCCTTGCTGGTGTTGCCGTTCTTGTAGACCAGGCTTTTACGGTGCGAATCGACGGCGGGCCCAATTCAGTGCACGCTGGTGACGTTTGCGGATACAGGCACTGGAGATCCCAAGAATGTGTGCGGCTTCTTCGAGTGGTTTGCCTTCGAGGTAGTGAAGCCGCAGGACCTCGGCATAGCGTTCCGGCGCTTCGTCGAGCATTGCTTGCGCATCGAACTGCTCTTCGGCTACCGGCGCTTCCGAGAGCGACGAGCCCCCTTCCAGATCGGACCACTGCACGTAGGGATCGCGGTCGGGATAGATCTGCCGGATCTGGCGCTGCAGCTCGCGGGAAAGGGCTCGTTTGGCCACTACCGTGCAGAAGGCATCAACATTATGCAGCACCTTCCCGGCTTCGCGGGCGATCCATGCGGTGGCATGGGACTCGGCTACAGCATCCTCAATGTCTTCGTGCTCGGCCCGCTCAAACCGTCGGTGCAGCGTGGCATAGATCTGGGCGGCATCGATCTCCATGAACAGCTCCTGTGTACAGTGTGATGCTGCGGAGATACCACCCGTTCGCACGCGCCTCAACCTCGATCCCATGAATCAGGAATCTGGTCCGATGAAAGGGGCTTTTTCGGGCATGAAGTCGTGACAGACTCGTATTCTTGTTGGCACGTTGAACCTCACTTCTGTCCACATGCACAACGCTCCACTCAACGACCTCCCCGAGATCTTCACCTTCCTGGAAGGCACGCCATACACCGTGATCACCATGCCGGTGGATTCCTATGTGTTCCGCGAACATGAGGGGTGTGGGCGGATCGGTTTCGTGCTGGATGGATCGATCAAGGTGTTCAAAGAGCACCCCACCGGACGCGCCATTACGTTGTACCGATTGGGTGCAGGCGACTCCTGCATTCTGTCGATGTCTTGCGCCATGAGCAATCCGATCCATCAGGCATCGGCCATCGTCGAAGAAGAAGCCCACGTGGTCACGGTGACCACGGCGGATTTCCATTCGCTGATGGAGCGCTCCACAGCAGCCCGCCAGTATGTGTTCGGCTTGTTCGCCGAGCGGCTCACGGACGTTCTCCTCCTGCTGGAAGAAGTGGTCTTTCAGCGCATGGACGAGCGTCTGGCGGCCATCCTGTTGGAGAACGCCGCCCGCCACGCCAGCAACGTGGTACACGCAACGCACGAAGAGCTTGCCGAAGAGGCCGGCACCGCCCGCGAAGTGGTCACCCGGGTCCTCAAGGAATTCTCGGTCAACGGATGGGTGGAGCTGGGCCGCGGGAAGGTCACGATCCTGGATCGCAAGGGCCTTAGCCACGTACGCCGGTAAACAACTCACCCGCTAACTCGCCAGGAATGGTCGCACGTGGTACCGCCTTTGTAGTGGGATATTGTGGTAACATCGTCACGCTCAGGTAGGATCACCGTCCACTATGTTTGTCGCGTGATCGATATTCAACAAACGTCTTACAACAATCACCCGGCAAGCTAGCTTCCCCGGCAACTCACCCGGCAAGCTGGCTTCCCCTGCAACTCACCCGGCAAGCTGGCTTCCCCGGCAACATTCCCGACCCATTAGCAGATTAACAGATTAACAGATTAGCAGATTAGCAGAGTACCCCCATGTTCTTCAGACAGATCTACGAAGACGGACTTGCCCACGCCTCCTATATGGTTGGCTGTCAGAAGACCGGCGAATGCCTGGTGATCGACGCCAAGCGCGACATCGACACCTACATCGAGATCGCCCGTCAGGAACGGCTCCGCATCACACACCTGGCAGAGACCCACATCCACGCCGATTTCCTGGCCGGTACCCGCGAGCTGGCCGAAAAGACGGGTGCCATGATGTACCTGAGCGACGAAGGAGGCCCCGACTGGCAGTACGAGTTCGACCACGTGGGCCTGAGAGACGGCGACTCGTTCATGGTGGGCAACATCAAGGTCGAAACCATGCACACGCCGGGACATACCCCGGAACACATTTCCTTCCTCGTTACGGATACGCCGGCGATCAAGGATGTGCCGATCATGATGTTCACCGGCGACTTTGTCTTTGTTGGTGATATCGGCCGTCCCGACTTGCTCGAGAAAGCGGCCGGCATCACGGGCACCATGGAGAAAGGGGCTCGCCAGATGTGGGAGTCGCTCAAACGCTTCAAAGCGCTGCCGGACCACATCCAGGTACATCCGGCGCATGGCGCCGGCTCCGCCTGCGGCAAAGCCCTCGGCGCCATCCCTTCGTCCACCGTGGGCTACGAGAAACTCGTCAACTGGGCCCTGCAGCACACCAACGAAGAGGCTTTCGTGCAGGACCTGCTCTCAGGCCAGCCCGAACCGCCGTACTACTTCGCCATGATGAAGAAGTTGAACAAGGTGGAACGCCGTCTGGTACCGGACGTGCCAAAGGTGAAGCGTCTCTCGATGAGCGACGTGGACGATGCGATCACGAACAAACGGCACGTGATCGATACCCGCTCCAAGGTCTCCTTCGCCGGTGGCCACCTCCCGGGAACGATCAACATCCAGAACAACAAGAGCTTCACGACGTGGGCCGGCTGGGTGCTGGACTATGAAGAACCCTTCGTGCTGATCGCGCCGGAAGAGAAGATCGAAGAACTCACCCGCAAGTTGATGCGCATCGGACTGGACAACATCCACGGCTACTATCCGAACGTCTCGGACTGGCAGGACGCCGGACATGATCTGAAGGTGCTTCCGCAGATCGATCTGGACGAACTCAAGCAACGCTACGACCACGAGAATGTGGTGGTGCTGGATGTGCGCGGTGCCACCGAACACGAAGAAGGCCACATCCCGGGCTCGTGGAACATCCATACCGGCTACCTGCGCAACTACCTTGGCGAGATCCCCAAGGATAAAGTGGTCGTGGTAGCCTGCCAGGGTGGCGATCGCTCCAGTATCGCCTCCAGTATCCTGCAGCGCGAGGGCTTCGACAATGTGATGAACTTCCCACAAGGCTTCGCCGGTTGGGCCAGCGCAAAGTGCCCCATCGAGACCGGCACACAGGAGGTATCGGCATGATCAAGGAGATCTCGTCAACAGAACTCAAAGCGCGCCTCGGCGCCGGCGAGCAGCCGGTCCTGCTGGACGTCCGCCAGCCCGAAGAACATGCCATGGAGAACATCCCGAATTCGATCCTGATCCCACTCGGCGAACTCGAGGAGCGGATCGATGAGCTGGACGCTTACCGCGACCAGGAGATCATCGTGTACTGCCGTTCCGGCAATCGCTCGGCCAATGCCTGCATGTTCCTGCAGATGCTGGGCTTTGACAACGCCGTCAACCTTCGCGGCGGCATGCTGGACTGGTAATATGACACCCCAAACAACATCCTTCGACGAATTCATTGCGAGTGCCGATCGTCCGGTATTGGTGGATTTCTGGGCCGAGTGGTGCGGACCGTGTCACATGATCGCCCCCACCCTCGAAGAGATCGCCAAGGAGTATTCCGGCAAAGCCTACGTTCTGAAGGTGAATGTCGACACCAAACCTCATGTGGCAGCCAAGTTCCACATCCAGAGCATCCCTACGCTGATCCTGTTCGAGAACGGCGAGCCAGTGTGGCGCGCTGCCGGGGTGCAACCCAAGCGCACGCTCACGGATCTGCTGGACGGCTACGTAACGGCATGACGATCCTTTTGTATGCGATCGCTGCGCTGATCGGCATCTCCCTCGGCTTGATCGGCGCCGGTGGGGCCATCGTTGCCGTGCCGGCGTTCGTGTACCTGGGCGAGATCCCTCCGACACTCGCCAGTGGATACGCCTTGTTCGTTGTGGCCGTCGCCACGGCCGTCGGCGCGCTACAGTACGTCCGATCCAAACTGGTGGACTGGCGAAGCGTGTTCGCCTTTGGTGTGACCACGCTCACGAGCATCGCGTTGGTCCGGCGGTTCGTACTGCCGGCTCTCCCGCCGGAATTCGCATTGTTGCAGTGGACGTTCTCCCTGGACATGCTTCTCATGCTGGCCTTTGGCGGCATTCTGATCGCGGCCGGAACGGCCATGCTGCGCAGTAAACCCAAGCCCCCTACCGATGAGCCCGCTCACATCGGACGTCTCACGGCGTTCGGTCTGGCGATCGGCATCATCAGTGGGTTTCTCGGTGTGGGAGGGGGCTTTCTGATGACGCCCGCCCTAGTGCTCTGGGCCAATATGGACATGAAGAAGGCCGTGGGCACATCGCTCGTGCTGATCTCCGCCAACGGCCTTGCCGGCGTAGCGGCCGACCTCTCGGGCAATGTGACCTACGATTGGCCCTTCCTGCTCACGTTCACGGCCCTCACCACCGGCGGCATCATCGTGGGCACGATCCTCTCAAAGAAGATCGACGGTCAGAGACTCAAAGCCGGCTTCGGCTACTTCGTCCTCATCCTGGGCGCCGTTGTCTTCATCAGAGAATTAGTGCATTAGTGCATTAGTGCATTAGTGCATCAGTGCATCAGTGCATTAGTGCATTAGTGCATTAGTGCATTAGTGCATTGCCTCATTCTTCTTCCGGAACACAAAGCTCATCGGCACACCTTCGAAATCGTACAGCTTGCGTAGCTGCCGCTCGATGAAGCGCTTGTAGCTATCCGGTAGCAATTCCGGGAAGTTCAGAAAGAAGGCGAACACGGGCGGTTCGGTCTTGACCTGCGTCACGTAGTTGATCCGGAGGTCACGTCCACGGATGGACGGTGGTGGCGTCTTCTCCAGCATCTCGATCAGCACCTCGTTCACTTCGTGAGTGGGGATGCGGCGCTGCCGCCGTTCCTGGATGGCCTTGGCGGTGTCGAGCACGCGGGAAATTCGTTGCTTGGTCACCGCGCTGATGTAGATCACCGGCGCATAGTCCACCGTGCGGAGTTCTTCACGGATCTTCTCCGTCATCTTCTCCGCGGTCCTGGTGTCCTTCTCGATCAGGTCCCACTTGTTCACGGCGATGATCACACCTTTGCGGGCTTCGACCACCTGACTGATGATGCGCTTGTCCTGGTGCTCCAGGCCATGCTCGGCATCCAGCATCACAATCGCCACATCACATCGATCGATCGCCCGAGCAGTGCGCATCGTGGAGTAGAGTTCGATGCTTTCCTTGATGTTGCTACGCCGACGCAGACCGGCCGTATCGATCAGCACGATCTCTTCGCCGTAGTACTTCACCACGGAGTCGATCGCATCGCGCGTGGTTCCCGCGATCGGCGTGACCACCATGCGCTCCTTGCCCAACAGGGCATTCGTGAGCGACGACTTGCCGGCATTCGGACGGCCGACAATGGCGATCTTCAGTCGCGTGTCCTCTTCTTCGGGTTGAGCTGAAAGGGGCTCCACCACGCGGTCCAGGAAGTCGCCCGTGGAGCGTCCACTGATCGCACTGATCGCAAACGGTTCGCCCAGTCCCAATTCATAGAACTCCGTGGCGTGGATATCCAACTGGTGGTTGTCGCACTTGTTGGCCACCAGTGTGACCGGTTTGTTCGCACTCCGCAGGATCTCGGCGATCTCTCGGTCGATGGGCGTAATGCCATCCATGGCGTCGACCACGAACACGATGCTGTCGGCTTCTTCGATCGCCAGCATCGCTTGCTCGCGGATCGCCTTGTCGAACATTTCATCGCTGTGTGGCACGATACCCCCGGTATCCACCAGATCGAACCGTTTGCCGGCCCACTCCCCTTTGGCGTACAGGCGATCACGGGTCACCCCGGGTTCGCTCTCTACAATGGCGTGCCGCTCCTGGATGATGCGGTTGAACAGGGTCGACTTGCCGACGTTCGGTCGGCCAACGATGGCTACGAGACTCATGTACAAAGGTACGGCGAGGAGGGCCGCCGTGCCCTACCTACTCGGCGCAGGTGCCGTATCGCACGTCGTCAGGATCAGGCGCGAAACGTCGAAACCGAGCGACGTGGCCTTGGCTTTGAGCTCGGACATCACGGCTTCGTTGCGCTGGGGCTGTCGCGCAAGGATCCAGAGGTAGTCCCGGCTGGGCGACCCTACAAGAACATGCTGGTAATTGCTGTCCAGCGCCAAGACGTAGTAATCACCACGGAACGGCCAGAAGAACTGCACTTCCAGCTTGGCGTTGTTGGCTCCCTCCACCGGAAAGGCTTTGCCCTCGGTGCTGTGCCACTCGCCTTCTTCATAACAGGAGTTCTTCACGCCAACGTGGTCATCCTGGATGGTGTACTCAGCCACCGAGCAGTCGCAGCCGCGCTCGAACGAGTGGTCGAACCGAGCCCATTCGTACCACTGCCCCTTGTATCGCTCCAAGTCGACCGAATCAACCACGGGAAGGGGCTGTGGCGAGCTGCACGCGGCGATCGCCAGCAGGACCAGGATGGATCCGCGCCACATCACGACGTCAACTCCTGGATCAGCGTGTCGGCCGAGACGCCGTCGGCTTCCGCGTTGAAATTGGTCACGATGCGGTGACGCAACACGGGCAAGGCAACGCGGTTCACGTCGGCGATCTCGGGCGTGGGACGTCCGCTCAGGGCGGCCCGTGCCTTGGCACCGAGAACGAGATACTGCGATGCCCGAGGTCCGGCACCATAGGACAGGAAGTCGTTGATACGTTTGCTGGCACCCGAACCCGGACGCGTAGCATGCACGAGCTTCACAGCGTGCTCGATCACGTTGTCGGCCACGGGCACGCGACGTACCAGTCTCTGGGCGGCAATGATCTCGTCCGCATTCATGATGTGCCGCACTTCGGGACTCTGTTCCACGGTCGTGGCTCGCACCACTTCGATCTCCTCGGCGAACGATGGATAGTCCAGCCGCAGGTTGAACATGAATCGATCCAACTGCGCCTCGGGCAACGGATACGTGCCTTCCTGCTCGATGGGGTTCTGCGTAGCCAGCACAAAGAATGGTTCAGTGAGCCGGTACGTGGTTCCGGCCGCCGTTACGCTATGCTCCTGCATGGCCTCCAGCAATGCGGCCTGCGTCTTTGGCGGGGTACGGTTGATCTCGTCGGCCAGGACGATGTTGGCGAATACCGGACCCTTCACAAAGCGGAAGGCTTTCTGTCCGGTGGATCGATCGTCCTCGATCACTTCGGTACCAGTGATATCACCCGGCATCAGGTCCGGCGTAAACTGGATCCGCGAGAATGAGAGATCCAGGGAGTTGGCCAAGGTGCGCACCAGCAGGGTTTTGGCCAGACCAGGGACGCCTACGAGTAGACAGTGCCCGCCGGAGAACATGGAGATCAGGAGCTGATCTACCACCTCCTGCTGTCCAATGATGACCTTGCCGATCTCGCGGCGGACGTCCAGGATCTTCGCGGCGAGGTGTTCAATGTGTTGTACGTCGTTCATAAGCGTCAGGTGACGGCCACGCGGGCCTTCTCGTGTGCTGCCGTGAGGTCGGCGATCAGTTGATCGACCTCGGCATCGGTGGTGAAACGTCCGAACGAACAACGGAGCGTGCGCGCGGCTTCGAGTTCCGTGCGCCCCATGGCCGAGAGCACGTGCGAGGGCTTGGGCTTGGCGCTGGAACAGGCACTACCCTTGCTCATCGCTAGGTGTGGCACGTCCAGCAACATGGCGTCTACGTCCGACTCTGCGAACGTGATGTTCGAGATGTTGTACGACCGTGGGGCACCGGCGCCGTTCACCCGCGCGTCGCCCAACTGGAGCATCGCCTGCTCGAACCGATCACGCAGTGCCCGCACGCGGGCAACCTCTTCCTGGTGTTCGGCGAACGCCAGGCGACCGGCTTCGGCCATCGCTACGATGCCCGGTACGTTCAACGTGCCGCTGCGAATGCCCCCTTCCTGTCCGCCTCCAAAAGCCAACGGTTCCAGGTTGGTGGGTGCGTGCTTCGGATTACGGCAATACAGGACGCCAACACCCTTGGGACCGTAGATCTTGTGTCCGGAGAACGTCATCAGGTCGATCCCCAACTCGTCGACGTTCAGGGGGATCTTCCCATAGGCCTGCGTGGCATCGGTCATGAACACGGCGCCCCGCTCGTGAGCGATGTCGGCAAGGGCCTTCAGATCCTGGATCACACCGGTCTCGTTATTCACCGCCATCACGCACACCATCAGCGTGTCTGTGGTTACCAGTTCACGCGCGGCGTCCAGGTCCACCACGCCATGCTCGTTCACCGGCAGGTGTACGATGTTCCAGTCGCATTCGCGGCAGTGCTCGAGCGCGTCTCGAACAGCAGCATGTTCGGTGCCGGTGGTAACGATGGTGTTTCGAGTGCCCATTCCCGATTCCCCATTCCCCATTCCCGATTCCCCATTCCGAGCTTTCCTCGTAAGACCCAGGATGGCCAGGTTAATGGCCTCGGTAGCTCCGGAGGTAAAGACGATCTCGCTCATCTTGGCGCCGATCTGGCGAGCAATGGTCATGCGGGACTGCATTACGGCCTGCTGGGCCTGAAGTCCGCCGGCATGCGTGCTCGACGCGTTGTAGAATACGTCGGTCAGATACGGCATCATGGCCTGCAGGACCCGCGGGTCCAGCGGCGTAGTGGCGGCGTAATCGAAGTACAACAGGCTCATGGGGCTACGAAAATAGCCCGTAGAGGATCACGGCCGCCAAGGCGGCCAGCATGGCCTTGGAGGCACTCTTGATCAGATCGGAGATCGGCACGTCGGCCAGCGCACTGGTAAAGAGCACCACGGCTGCTACGGGCGACATGGTGCGACCCACGTTAGCACCGATCGCGCCCGCTACACCCAGGTCAACGGCATGAACAACGTCGATCTGCGCCAGTGCCGGAACCATCGATTTGGAGAAGGCCACCGAGGCGGCGGTACCGGAACCGCCGAGTACGGCGATACTCCAGGTGACCACCGGGCTGACCACTGCGGCAACGGCATGATTGGAGCCTAACACACCCGCGAGATCAGCGATCACGCCCAGCGCCTCGAGTCCACCAATAAAACACGCCGCTGCAAGGATGATGGAGATCACCTTGGCAAAGGCATAGCCCATGCCTTGAAAGAACTCATTCGTGAGGTCGCTCAGTCGGGCGAGGCGCTCCGTAGCCCCCTTCATGTCGACCATCATCGCCAGGAACGCACAGATCAGCATTACCATGGACACGCTCAGCCCGCTGGGATAGACCTGGAAGATGGCCGGAACCAGGTTCAGGCCGGGTTGTAGCAACAGCAGGATCACCACCGGCAGCGGTGGCAGCAGGGCCTTGAGCAGATGGATCCGCGGAGCATCGCGGTCGTCAGGTGTGGCATGCGCATGGTCGGTTCGAAACATCCACATCAACATCACGGCTGCGATCGCAACAGCCAACAGATTCGGGATCACGGCAGCGTTGATCACCTGAGCCGCGTGTACGTCGGCTGCCGCTTTGATGGTGGCAATGTCCGGCTCGCCGGGGTTGAACAGGTTGCCACCAACAGAGCATCCCACCAGCAGTGTTGCCGCTGCGGTGAGTGGACGATACCCGGCGGCGTTCATGAGGGGTACCAAAATGGGACCCAGTGCCGCCGCCGAAGCCGTCTGGCTGGTAATGGCCATGTTGGTGATGAAGCCGATGGCCACGCCGCCGGGGATCAGCAACCATTTCACGCGGCGAAGGGGGCTTGTCAGCAGCAACACCATTTCTCGGTCGGCACCGGTAGCCTTAAGCACATAGGCGAACCCCATGGCCGAGCAGATCGGGCCAATGATGCCGCCGTTGCCAACGGCAGCCTGGAAGGCATCAAAGACCTTCCAGGGTACGCCTGCCGCCGAGGCCAGCACAAGGCCGGCCAGGATCAGGGTCAAGCGCACATCAAGCCCCTTACGCACCGCCACCAGGGCAGCAGCCGCAACGGCCAGAGCTACGATCACGCCGGCATTCACTCGGCGTCCTCTGCCAGTCCATTCCAGACCTCCACGGCCTGCACATAGGATCCGATGGCTGGCAACACCACATCCGGCAAACCGCTGGCACCGATCACCCAGCGGTCGGCATCGAACCACCGCTGTTGCACAGCGAACAGATCATCGGCCGTAAGCCGTTGCAACTGCTCGATCAGATCGGGATAGTAGGTGCGTGGCAGGCCGTGCTGGATCACCTTCCAGAGCAGGCCCGCCGCCTGTTGCGGCGTTTCGTTGGATCGGGCAAAACTGCCCAGGAGGTGCTGTCGGGCATTCTCGAGTTCGTCCGACCCGATCGGAGTGGTGCCCATCTCGCGCACCAACCGGTCGATCGCCTGCATGGTGTCTGCCGTAACGGCGTTGCCAACACTCGTCGTCAGATCGATCGAGGCAAAGTGTTTCCAGGTCACGTTCTGGGCATAGGCACCGTAGGTATAGCCCTTTTCTTCGCGCAACACCATGAACATGCGGGCCAGGGTATAGCCGCCAAGGACCGTGGTGGCCAGCAAGGTTGCCGGATAGTCCGGATGCTTCAGGTGCGGACTTGGCAGCGAGACCCACAGGGCGGTTTGCACGGCCTCGGCATTCACCGCCAGACAGCCCCGATGTCCGGAGAGTTCGTGGTGCGGAACATCGTCGTTACGGCTCAACGGCGGCAGCGCAGAGAACGCGGCATTCAGGAGCGGGAGCACGTCTTCGGCCGAAAACGGGCCGGCTACGATCAGGGTGCGTGGACTCTCCAACAACTTCTGGTGGGCATCGACGACGTGTTCGATCTGGAGTGCACGCATGTCGGCAATGCTGCCTCGTGGACGTTTCGCATAGGGGTGGTTGCCGAACGTGACGCGTGTGAGTGCCTGATCAGCCAGATACATCGGGTCGTGCAGATCCATCAGCGCCTCTCCGATCCATTGCTCACGCAGGGCATCCAGTTCCTGTGGATCAAAGCGTGGTTGCAGCAGGCACTCGGCCATCAGCTGCACCAACTCGGTAACGGTGGAGCCCACGCTGAGGGCCGAGAAGCGAAACGACGCTCGGTCCGTGCCGGATCGGATGGACGCGCCGAGGCCGTCGATCTCTTCGGCCACCTGATCGAGATCCAGGCGCCGGGTTCCGCGCGTGAGCAGCTCCCCGGCAAAGGCCGTGGCGCCCGGCAGATCGTCGTGAGCCGACCCGCGCTCGATGTACAGGCTAACCGTTACCAGGTCTTCGCCCGGCTTTCGGATCACGAACAACGGTGTACCATCGGCCAAGGCGGCGTCTTCGACGGCGGGCAGATGGAAGGTGAGAGCGGCGGTGGACAACGGTGGCGTTTCGTGCATTCAGTAATTTACCTGCTATGAAGCACTCTACCGTATTGATCACCGGGGCATCGGCCGGGATCGGCGAAGCCTGCGCCGAGGTCTTTGCCGAACAGGGCGCTCGGTTGATCCTCTGGGCACGTCGCTCCGAGCGCCTCGAAGCCCTTGGCAAACGACTGCACGCCGAGCATGGGACCGATGTGATCACCGAGGTCGTTGATGTGCGCGATCGCGCTGCCGTGGAACTAGCCGTGAGTATGATCCCCGAGGCATGGCGCACCATCGACGTGCTGGTGAACAACGCCGGCTTGTCGCGCGGCTTAAGCCCCTTTCATGAAGGGGAACACCAGGACTGGGAAGAAATGGTCGATACCAACATCAAGGGGCTGATCTATGTGTCGCGCGCGGTGATCCCCGGCATGGTACAGCGCGGACGTGGCACGGTGGTGAACATCGCCAGCATTGCCGGACGTCAGGCGTATCGGGGCGGAAATGTGTATGGTGCTACGAAGGCTGCCGTGAAGATGCTCTCAGACTCGTGGCAGATCGACCTGAACGGCACCGGCGTGCGGGTGACCAATATCGACCCGGGTCTGGTGGAGACGGAGTTCAGCGAGGTCCGCTTTCGCGGGGATGCCGATCGTGCGGCCACGGTGTACAAAGGCTATACGCCGCTGAGTGGACGAGATATCGCCGACGTGGTCCTGTTCGCTGCAACGCGTCCACCGCATGTGGCGCTGCAAGACATTCTGATCACACCGGTGGATCAGGCCACCGTGTCCATTGTGCACAAACAACTCTAACATGACCACTGTCCACTTCGTTGTCAAAGGCCAGGTCCAAGGCGTCGGCTTCCGCCGCTTTGTTCTGCACCATGCCCATCAACTCAACCTGCGCGGCTTTGTCTGCAACCTCGAAGACGGAGACGTAGAGTGCGTGGCCCAGGGCTCCGGCGATGCCATTACGCAGCTGGAACTCCTACTGCGGCAGGGTCCTCACCACGCCACCGTATCCGATGTGGTCTGCAACGACCTGGAGAACGAGGCCCGACGTTACACGCAGTTCCGGATCCTATGAGCACAGTCCTGATCACCGGTGCCTCGTCGGGCATCGGAGCCGCCCTTGCCCACCGTTACGCCGCCCGCGGCCATCGCGTGATCGTGGTGGCGCGCCGAGAGGAACGCTTGCGTGCGCTGCAGCAGGCCATCGAAGCGGAAGGGGGCTCGGTACGCGCCATCACCGCCGATCTCTCCAACGAGGCAGAGTGCCAACGCGTTCTGGACGCCGTAGCCTCCGAAACGATCGACGTTCTGATCAACAATGCCGGTCGCGGCAATTATGCCTCGGTCGAGGACACCTCCACCGAGCAATGGAGGTCCATCTTCGCCCTGAATGTGGATGCGCCGTTCTTCCTGATCCGTGGCCTGCTGCCCGGCATGAAGCAGCGCGGCGTTGGCCACATCGTGAACGTGAGCAGTACGGCCGGACGCATGGGATTTCCGTACAACGCGGCCTACGTGGCGGCCAAGCATGCGGTGGTTGGCCTTACGGCCGGACTCCGTGCCGAGCTGATCGATACCAACGTGCACGCCACCGTGGTCTGCCCTGCCGGTGTGATCACCGAATGGGCCGATGTGACCGAAGGGGGCTCGATCAACGAGCTGTATGCAACCGCGATCCCTCGATCGCGTACCATCGCCGCCGAGCGTGGTGTTGGCCTGGCACCGCTGCAGCGGATGATGCCGGCCGATACCGCAGCCGAGATCATCATGAAGGCCGTGGACGCTGGACGCAACAACGACATCTTTACCCATCCCGGTACCGAGACCCTGGCAGCACAAGCCGTTTCTGACCGTATCGGCCTGGAAGACGCCCATCTAGCCCTGTGGCTGGCCATGCGAGAGACCTATGACCGACGCTGACATCTATCCCATTGGCCGATACCAGCCAGCCCCCTTCAGTCCACTGGAACTCAACGCGCGCTTAGGTCACGTGCACCGCCTGCCGCGCCTGCTGGAGGCTGCCGTGCACGACCTGAACGCGGACGAGCTGCAGCAGCCGTATCGCGAAGGCTCGTGGTCCATTCATCAACTGGTGCACCATGTGTCGGACAGTCACCTGGTAGCCTTCCTGCGTACCAAACTGATCCTGACGGTGGATGGGCCAACGCTTCCGACGTATCCGCAGGAGGCCTTTGCCCAGCTGCCCGATGTGGCCGCTACACCGATCAATCATTCCCTGACCCAGTTGCACGTGATCCATGCCAAGTGGTACGAGATCCTGAGCCACGTGGATGAAGCAGCCTGGGAACGCGGTGGCTACCACCCCGAGCTTGAGTCGACGATCACGCTGTGGTACCTGCTTGGACTCTATGCCTGGCACGGACGCCACCATGCCACGCAGATCCTCCTGTGGCGCGAGGCGAACGGCCGATGAGTCGCTCCGCCATCGTGGCTGGCCTGTGTGCCCTGCTCGTGATGAGTTCGGCTCTGCAGGCTCAGCGCCATCCCGTGATCGCTCTCGTCCTCTCCGGCGGCGGCGCCCGCGGTGCGGCCCAGATCGGCGTCCTCCGCGCTCTGGAACGCGCTCACATTCAACCCGACATCATCGTCGGCTCGTCCTTCGGGGCCGTGGTAGGGGGCTTGTGGGCTGCCGGCTACACGGCCGATGAACTGGATTCGATCTTTCGCGGGATCGACTGGGAGTCCGTAACGGCGTTCGCCGACGACACGAAGCGCGAGACACTGTTCTTTGCGCAGAAAGCCGAAGACGACCGCAGTCTGATCTCACTTCGCTTCCGCGACTTTCAGTTCGTTCCTCCGCAGGCCATCGCCGGCAGTGCGCGGTTTGCCGAGACACTGTCGGAACTGCTGTGGCGGAGTCCCTACAACACCGAAAGCGACTTCGACCACCTGGCCTGCCGGTTCCGCGCAGTGGCTACGGATCTGTCGAGTGGGCGCTGGGTGGCCCTGGATCGAGGCAATCTGAGTACCTGCATCCAGGCGAGCGCTTCATTCCCCTTACGCTATGCGCCGGTCGAGATCGGCGACTCGCTATTGGTGGACGGCGGGTTGAGCGCCAACATTCCGGTCGATGCGGCTCTTGCGCTCGAGCCCGACCTGGTGATCGTGGTGAACACCACCAGTGAGCTGCTGCCGCGGGATCGGATCCAGGATGCCATCGACGTAGCCGACCAGGCGTTGTCCATAGCAATGAAGCAAGCCGATTCGACCGTGCTGGCCAAGGCCGACATCGTGATCACGCCGGATCTGAATGGGATCTCGACCTTTGATTTTACGCGCATCCCGGAAGCGATCGATGCCGGGACTGCAGCGGCGCAGCGTCTTGTGAAACAGATCTCCGGCCGAGTGCGAGCGCTGCAGTACGACACGGCCTACACCGGAACGCCGCTCACACCAGAGCAGCGCGACTCGGTGATGATGCAGCGGATCATCCTGTCGATGGACGTGCGCTCGAATTCCGATGTCCGCTCCGATCCCACCGTCGACTCACTCCTTGCCGACATGATCGGACGTAACTGGAGCGCCCCTTTCCTGCAACACTATCGATTGAAGTTGCACCGCGCATTTCGCAAAGCGGGTTATCCGTTCGCGTATGTGCGGGCAACGGCGCACGACAGCGTAGAGCATCGCCTGACGCTGATCATTGACGGCGGTGCTGTGAACAACGTGGCATCCGATTCGTTGCGTCCGGTAGACCTGTCCGAGATCCGGCGCGACCTGGCATTCCGCTCCGGGCGTGCACTCACGGTGGAGGAGCTTTCACGCAGTGCCGACAACATGCGCGCCTCCGAGTTGGTGTCGAACGTGGATCTTCGGGTACAGCCGGCCACCGACTCCGGCGTTGCCGTGGTGGTTGGCGCCACAGACCTGGGCAACCAGCTCGCCCGGATCGGAGCGCGGGTGGACAACGAGCGGTACTTCCAGGGCGGGCTGGACCTGCTGCAGATGAACTTTCTCTGGTCGGGCTTTCGCCTGGGGCTTCGCGGTGTGCTAAGTCCGCGCATCGGATCGGCCAACGTAACCTTCGAGATTCCCCGCATCAGTGGAACGATGTGGACCACCAGTCTGCGGGCCTATGCATCGTTCCGCAACGTGTGGATCTATGAGGACCGTCCAGGGCAGCCCCCTACCGAACCGCGACGGGATCGTGTGGGCGAGTTCGTTGAAGAGCGCCAGGGTGCGCGCCTCAGCGCAGGACGCCAGTTGGAGCGCAACGGCGTGATCCTTGGTGAGTTCCGCTACGAACAACAGCGATACCGCGATCTGTCGGGCACGCCATCCGTGTATCAGCCTCTGGCAACGGTGGTAGGGACAGCGCGATGGGACGATCGCGATCGGATCGACTTTGCCACCAAGGGTCGTGTGATCGACCTGTTCTTCGAGACCAGCATTCTGAACCTGAGCAACGGCCTGTCGTTCACCAAGGCGTCGGCATCGATCGCCTACCTGTTCGGTCTGGGACGGTTGACCCTTACTCCCATGTTCCGGATCGGCGCGGCGGACAAGACGTTGCCTGGTGCCGAGCTGTTCAGTCTTGGGGGGCAGGACATGTTCTTCGGCATGCGCGAGGATGAAGAGCGTGGACGTCAGATCGTGGTCGGCAATATCGATGCTACGTACAAGCTCCCCTTCCCGATCATCTTCGACACCTACGTATCGGCCCGCTACGATGTCGGCGCCGTGTGGGAGTATCCCGAAGAGATCAAGATCAGCGATCTTCAGCACGGACTTGGCATCACGCTTGGGTTCGACACACCGGTAGGTCCGGCCCGGTTCTCGCTCGGCCGGCGGTTCTACTTCCTGGACGATCCGGCCGCGGTCGCGTGGGGTCCAACGTTGGGCTACTTCGCGATCGGCGTGCGATTGTAATAGCTTGCAGCCATGGGACAGATCTTCGACCGCATCAACCGCATCGCCAGGGCGCACTGGTCCAGCCTGACGGATTCCGATACCGCATGGGCCGAACGTGTGTTGTCCTCGGACGACGACGAACTGCGGCGCATCATCGATGAGCTGCAGTCCGAGCCCCCTTCACCCTCGGTCCCACCCGATGTAGCGCAGGCCTTGCGGGTGTTGGGACTTCCCACAACGGCAACAGCCGAAGAGGTCCGCTCCGCCTACCGTCGACTGATCGCACAATGGCATCCCGACCGCTTCGTCGGAGCCACGGCCGAAGAACAGCACCGGGCCCAGGAGCGCGCTCGCGAGCTCAATGCCGCGTATCTTCTACTGAAAGCCTATCACGGAACCCGCTGAGGACGCATGGACAAGACCTTGTTTCAACGGATCATCGACCGAGAGATCCCGGCCACGATCGAGTACGAAGACGATCTGGTGATCGCCATTCGCGACATTGCGCCGTCGGCACCAACGCACTTGCTGGTGATCCCCAAGAAACCCATCCCCAGCGTGAACGACCTGACAGACGACGATGCGCCACTGGTGGGCCACGTCTTCATGGTTGCCAAGACCCTTGCTGCCAGGTTCAACGTGGATCGGTCGGGCTATCGCGTGGTCACCAATGTGAACGCCGATGCCGGGCAGACGGTATTTCACCTGCACTTTCATGTGTTAGGGGGCTCGTCGCTCGGCCGCATGAACAATGAACGTCCTTCGGCTACCCCAAGCGAAGGACATGGTGGGCACAGTGATGCGCCATCAACCCCTGCAGCCTATCGGGCAGGCGTGGTTTCGGGAGGGATCGCTCGCGAAGGCGGTATCCTGCTGCTGGCCGCTATCGGCCTCGCACTGGTCTTCAATGCCATGAACCCTAAGGCCATCACGTGGATGAAGAAGGACTTTGAACACGTGGAGGCCTCAGACAGCGACCTGGCGCAGTACCTCACGGCAGACACCACAACAGCCAACAGCAACAGCAACAGCCAACAGCAACAGCCAACAGCTCACGGCCAACAGCTCACAGCCAACAGCTCACAGCCAACAGCAACAGCCAACAGCTCACAGCAACAGCTCACAGCCAACAGCTCACAGCAACAGCTCACTGCCAACAGCTCACAGCAACAGCTCACAGCCAACAGCTCACAGCAACAGCAACAGCCGGCATTTACCCCACAGCCGGGCCTGGTGCGCGAGATCACCTACGATGCCTTCGTCAAATTCCTGAAGCAGCCGCACTACCTGATCGACGCTCGGCGTCCGGAGGCCTATGCCGAAGGCTATATCGCCGATGCCAAGAACATCTACGGTGGCGAAGTTCAGGGCATCATTCCCATGATCCTGGAGATGGTCCCCCGCGACCGCGTCATCATGATCTACTGCGACGGTGGTGACGAATGCGAACTCTCCCACCACGTAGCCGACGTACTCAAGCAGTTCGAGTACGGCCCCATCTTTATCTACAAGGGCGGCTGGAACGAGTGGATCCTGAAGAAGCGGTAGGGCGGGGGCTGTAGGTCAGCGACTGGAAGTCAGTGACTGGAAGTCAGAGACTGTAGGTCAGAGACGGTAGGTCTGGGACGGGAAGTCAGGGACGGTAAGTCTGGGACGGTAAGTCTGGGACTGTAGGTCTGAGACGGTAGGTCTGGGACTGTAGGTCTGAGACGGTAGGTCAGCGACGGGAAGTCAGCGAACGATCGTGAAAAGCTTCGTAAAGCGCTGATTTCCATAGATGTCGATCCTGATATACACGCCGGGTGCTTTGGGTGTAGACTCTCCCACCAATGTGCCGTCGATCGCGTACACTGCTGAACTGTCCGGCTCGAGACCCGGCGGAGGCTCGCTATGCTGCAGTGGTTGCTGCCCCACGCTCGTTACTGGGGAGCCAACAAGCCGAGCGAATTCACGATACATGGTCGGGTTCAGCGCAGCGCCTCGAAGATTGGTTGCCCAGACCGTAGCGCCCACCAGACCGAAGCCGTCGCCGATCGGTACCAGAATTCCCGATCCACTTTCCCCACCGATTCCGATCCCAGCGTCAGAGGCATAGTACTCTCCGTCGTACTGTACCATACCTCGAATGTACCAGAGTGTGTCGCCGGTATAGGACCGTTGCGTGACAACATCCGTTGTTGCCGGATACAAGAATCGATGAGCGATGTTCTGCGTCAGAACACTGTCAGGTGCGGTCATCATAGCTACCCATCCGAGCTCTGTACCGACATCCTCCCGGAGCTCTAGTAAGGCTATGTCATCCCTATAGTCCAGAGAGCCTGGGTGTCCGATCCAGTAGGCTCTCACCACGTCAACTGCGGAGATCGACGTCTGAAACGCTCCGCGGTCCCAAGCGGGATGAATCACCAATCGATGCTCTTTCGCACGATGCGTTCGCGTGGCTTGATCGAACTCGCGAACGCAGTGGGCGGCCGTAAGCACCCATCTTGATCCGACCAGCGTGCCAGAGCAGGATGGTGTAGTGGAAGCTCCCTGCACAACACGGATCGCGCAGGCTGTCCGAGCTGGGTAGTGAGCAACGTTCACATAGTCGCGAGCAGGAGCGCGATGGCTGGTGGTAGCTGTACGCTCCGACTCTGGAGCAAGAGCATTCGGCGGGGCCGTGTACCCTTCCATTGTTCCGCGCGAGTACGACGTGGTCATCGTGAGCCACTGACCTGCCTTCTGCAACTCAGAGGTATCGGTTGTGCGCGCAGCGTAGTCGTAGATGAATAGCGAATAATCATCCTGAGCGCTAGCAACGCCGTAGAAACAGACTGCACACAGCATCAAAACAATGGCGGATCGACAAGACGTGACAAACATCGGGCTCCTGGTGATAGACGTTGTAAAAAAGCGACTGCGTAATGGGACTATTGGGTTACCGTGACGCGGATGAGTGAGTCCGCAACGGTGATGAGTCTTCGTATGGAAGCCGGTGCGGCAGTATTACACATGGCCGACGTCTGAGTGGACCCCATGTGGGTCCGACGAACTTTGATGTACTCGCGATCCGAGGTTGATTCGTCTGAGCAGTCACCATACTGCGGCTGCAGATCATGGAGTGCAGTCGTGTCTATGGACTCGGTCAAGAGTGTGAAGTGACGCGGTCCAACAATGAACCGCGAACGCTGTTCAGCCTGAGACGACTGCTCAAGCACACCGTAGAACACGATGTGTGAACCGGAGGGTGTGGCAATGATCGAGGAATGTCCCGCCATGGAAGCGAAACTCACCTCGATCGTTGCATCCGTAGGAACTTCAGCTAGCGGGCTCGTGCATGCCGTTGAGGCAGCGATCAGCACGGTGATCCAGAGTGTTTTCATGATGACGCGTTGATGGATCGAAATGGAGAGTAATCGACAAGAGCGCAGAAACATTTATGATCAGAAACGGAGGCCGTGCGCTGCACCTGGAAATGTCACTCTCTACTCTATGGGTGTAGGAATCGTGAGAGTGTACAGAAACGCCACGATGTCGTCGATCTCTTGGTCTGTCAGTCCCAGTCCGCCAGCCTGCGCGTAGAAACGCATCAAGTCGCCCTCAACCAGTGCACCGGACCGCACACCGCTATTGTAGTGTTTCACGACGTCGCGAAGCGACGCGAAGCGCCCATCGTGCATGAACGGGCCCGTTTCCGCAACCTGACGAAGGGACGGAACGAGAAACCGACCGGCATCCTGGGGGTCATTCGTTTGAAACCGACGCCCACGATCTCCCTGGTGGTCAGCATCCTCCAGACCGTTGTTGGCATACTCATAGTTGGAGAAGTTCGGACCGTTATGACATTGAATGCACGCCGCCCCTCGAACGCTTCCCTGGGGATCTGGAATACGGTAGAACAGATCCCTGCCTCGTTGTTGAGCAGGCGTAAAACTGGCCTGTCCAGCCATCACGAGATCGTAGGTGCTTTGAAAGAATGTCAGAGAGAGCACATACTGCTCGAGCGCTTTGAGCAGCAGCGTCGAGTCCAGCGCACGTACGTTGAATGCGCGAATTGTTGCATTGGAGATCGCCGGCGTACCAGAAAGCCGCTCCACCTCCTCACTCACGACGGCCTGCATAAACTCAGTGCGCTCCATGTGGATAGCGAGCATGTCTCGCAGCGTCGTCGCGTCTCCGCTCCAACCATAGCCAGTGCCAGGACCGTGTGCTCGCCAAGCCAGGTTGACCAGCGGAATGACCTGTCGGTCGACACTCTCTCCATCGAACTCACGACGGACGTTCATCCGCCACGAGTACGAGAAGTCCCGCGAGTGGCAGGTGCCGCACGACGTTCTTCCGAGTTTACGTTGAAACAGCATCTGGCCGAGGGCCACACCGGATCGGGTTAAAGGGTTGTCTGAGGGGAGGACTGGCTCTGACGTCATGGAACCGGTTGCCAACAGATAGGGTGTTGGGTCGTACACCGGAACAGGTGGTGCGACGGGTTGAACAGTATCGTCAGAGTCGCATGCCACAAGTGCGAATGATAACACGGCATGCAAGAGAGCGCGTGATAGTGGTCGCCAGGCTGGG
>JANJTN010000141.1 GCA_024711065.1 bacterium | reverse complement strand
GGATGACCGGGATCTCCAACGCCATGGTGAAGGGGGCTCCGGAGGAAGACGAGGCCGTTGCGCCGGTGATCGCCGTCCTGCGCGATCCCCGAGCGGTGTTCGTTGCCCACAACGTGGGGTTCGATTGGGGATTCGTTCGTGGCGCTATGATGCGGAGTGGTGGCATCGTGCTGGAGACCACGCAGTTGTGCACCTGCAAACTGTCGCGTCGTCTGCACACCGAGTTGCTGAAGCACGACCTGGCATCGGTGGCCGAGTACTGCGATGTGAGTATTGCCGGACGCCATCGAGCGATGGGAGACACAGAGGCCACGGCCACGGTGCTGCGTCAGCTGGTAACTCGAGCCATCGAGGATCACGGCGCCGAAACACTGGGCGATCTGGTAGCCCTGCAGTATGTGCCGCGCACCGCGTCCAAACGCGACACCAAGAAGAAGTCCGAACTAGCCCCCTACCTGGAGCAACTGCCGGATGAGCCGGGTGTGTACTACTTCCTGAGTTCCAAACGGAACGTGTTGTACGTGGGCAAGGCCAAGTCGCTGGCCAAGCGCGTGCGCACCTACTTTCACGATGCGCCGCTGCACGGACGTAGAGTAACGCGCATGCTGCGCTACATCAAGCACATTCGGTGGGAGACCACCGGCACGGAGCTGGGGGCGCTGTTGCTGGAGTCGCGAGAGATCAAGACGCGGCAGCCCACGTACAACGTGACCGCGAAGGACTACATAGCCCCATCGTTTCTGCGGATCACCAACGAGGACTATCCCCGCCTGGAGGTGGTGGACTATGTGGACACCGACGGTGCCGAATACTTTGGCCCGTTTCGCAGTCGAGTCGTCGCCGAGCGGTTGTGTGTGATGATGCAGGAAGCCTATCACTTGCGGTCGTGCGAAGGGGGCTTGCAGCCCCATGCTGATGCACGACCATGTTTTGAGTACCACGTCAAGAAATGTCTGGCACCGTGTGCCGAGCTGCAAACCTTGCAGGCCTATCGCACGTCGGTGGAGACCGCTCGGAGTCATCTTGCCGATCCACGTCAGGGGGCTGCGTCCCTGTTGCACGAGCGGATGGCCGAGCTATCGGAGCAGGAGCGCTTCGAGGCCGCGGCGATGTATCGCGATGGTTTGCGTGAGATCGAGCGGATGATGATCCATCGGGGGACCACGCCGATCTCGGTGCAGCAGACCGATCTGGTGGTGATGATCCCGACGAACGACCGCTATGCGACGGCCGAACTCTATGCCATTCGGTCCGGACGCCTGGTGATGCAGCGCGTGGTGGGCCTCAAGGGTAGTCGCACGATGCTGGTGCAGGAACTCGAAGAGGTCTATCAGGCCGCACCTCAGCATGGACGGTTCTCCGAGATCGAGCTGGACGAGTTGCGGATCATGACGTCGTGGCTGCATCAACATCGACAAGGCGCCGTGGTGGTACATGTGAGTGTGTCGCACCTGGATCAGCAGATCGCCAGCGCCATTGCCGAGCTTCGGAGCCAGGCCGCGGACCAGCCCCCTTCCGAGTATTCGCAGATCCCGGAGCACGATGACACGGCGCATTAGCGAGCTCGACGACCTGTATGCGCGTCGTGTGATCGTCGACGTGCGCTCGCCAGGGGAATTCGTCCACGGGCACATCCCCGGCGCGCACAACATTGCCTTGTTCACCAACGAAGAGCGGGCCGAGGTTGGTACGGCGTACACACAGATCTCTCGCGAAGAGGCTATCCAGCGCGGATTACGATATGTGGCGCCCAAGTTGGACCAGCTTGTTGCCGAGGCCTGTGCGCTGGTCTATGACACCGCTCGCGGCAAGCTATCCGAAGTGATCGATCAGCCGATGATCGTGTACTGTTGGCGCGGCGGGATGCGCAGCGACAGTATGGCGTGGTTGTTCGAGAGTTCCGGGTTGAAGGCCGAGATCATCGACGGCGGCTACAAGATGTACCGTCAGCAGGTCCTCTCCACTCTGGAGCACCCCTGGAACCTGCGCGTGATCGGCGGCCGCACCGGAAGCGGCAAGACCCGAGTGCTGAAAGCGCTGCGGGAGGCGGGTGCGCAGGTGATCGATCTGGAAGGGTTGGCGCGGCACAAGGGCAGCGCCTTCGGGTCGTTGGGCCAGCCCCCGCAGCCGAGCGCGGAGCACATGGCCAATTTGATGCATCGCGAGTTGATGTCCTTCGATCCGGAGCAGGTGATCTATGTGGAGGACGAGAGTCTGCGGATCGGGACGGTGGCCTTGCACAAGCCGTTCTTCGATCTGTTACGTCGCTCGCCGATCATCGTGCTGGATGTTCCACGCCAGGAGCGGGCGCAGTTTCTGGCCAGGGACTATGGCGACGCTTCCACTGAAGAATTGGCCGAGTGTTTTCAGCGCATTGAACGTCGGCTGGGCGGACTCCGTCTGCAGCAAGCGCTACAGGCTTTGGAGCAGGGCGACCTGATCGCAGCCGGGAATGCGGCTCTGGACTACTACGATGGTACCTACGACTACGGCCTGAGTCGGCGCGATCCGTCACAGATCACACGGCTGGACGGTGCCGGAGCATCACCCGAGGAACTGGCGCAGTCCATCCTGCAGAACCGAGAGTGATCCCGGGGAGCGTAATTTGGCTCCCATGGAAATCCGCCTGACCCAGTACTCCCACGGCGCCGGCTGTGGGTGTAAAATTTCACCCGCTGTACTCGACACGATCCTGCACAGCGAGATCACCAGTGCCTTCGACCCGCGCTTGATCGTGGGGAACGACACCAAGGATGATGCAGCGGTTTACGATCTCGGAGACGGTACAGGGATCATCAGCACCACGGACTTCTTTATGCCCATCGTCGACGATCCTATCGACTTTGGTCGGATCGCTTCGGTCAATGCGATCAGTGATGTGTATGCCATGGGCGGAACGCCCCTTATGGCGATCGCCGTGCTCGGATGGCCCGTGAATACGGTGCCGATCGAAGCCGCCAAACTGGTGCTCGATGGTGCCCGCATCGCCTGTGCCGAGGCCGGGATCCCGCTGGCCGGTGGACACAGTATCGATGCTCCGGAACCGATCTTTGGTCTGGCCGTCACCGGCAGGGTGTCCCTCGGACAGTTGCGCACGAACACCGGAGCAAAGGAAGGGGACGCGCTCTACCTTACCAAGCCCATCGGGATCGGCATCCTGACCACGGCCGAAAAGAAGGGCATTCTCAAACCGGAGCACCGTACGCTGGCGCGCGACACGATGGTGCGTCTCAATCGCGTGGGTGCCGTGTTCAGTGCGCTACCCTATGTCCATGCCATGACCGATGTGACCGGCTTTGGTCTGCTGGGTCATTTGATCGAACTCTGTGAGGGGGCTGGCCTGAGCGCGGAAGTGCGGGCAGACCAGGTGCCCTTGATCGATGAGGACCTTGGCTACTACATTGGACAGGCATCGATCCCCGGGGGGACGGGACGCAACTTCGAGTCCTATGGACAGAAGGTGAGCCCCCTTCAACCCGACCAACGAGCGATCCTATGTGATCCGCAGACATCCGGTGGCCTGTTGGTGGCTGTGGATCCTGCCCATGCCGAGGAGTTCCAGAGCGTGGCGGCAGAGAACGGACTACCCGGCCTGCTGCCGATCGGTCGGATGACGGCGCAGGCAGACAAAGCGGTGTCGGTGTTCTGATCCCTTGCCGGAATCATCTACCGGCGGCAGTGGCGATGGTGATCACTCCACCCAGTCGGCGATGAACACGTTGGTGTCGCGCGTTCCGCCGTTGTTGCGGTTGCTGCTGAACACCAAGCGCTTGCCATCCCGTGAGAACATGGCGAAAGCGTTGAAGATGCTCTCTGTGGTGATCTGCTCCAGCCCCGTTCCGTCCACATTGATCATGTAGAGGTGGAAGTCGTATCCGCGCTTGCTGGCATGGTTGGACGAGAAGATGATCTTCTTGCCGGAAGGATGGAAGTAGGGGGCCCAGTTGGCTTTGCCAAGGTTGGTGATCTGCTTCAGATCCGTACCGTCCACATTCACCGTATAGATCTCCATGTTCGTCGGGGCCACGAGACCCTGGGCGAGAAGTTCCTTGTACTCCGCCTGCTCTTCGGCCGTGTGTGGACGCGACGCACGAAACACGAGTTGCGTTCCGTCGGGAGAGAAGAAGGCCCCTCCATCATATCCGAGCTGGTCCGTGAGCTGGCGCTTGTTGTCGCCATCGATGTCCATGATCCAGAGCTCCAGATCGCCGGAAGCGGTGGACGTGTACACGATCTTGTCTCCGTTGGGCGACACAACGGCTTCGGCATCGTAGCCCGGACGATCGGTGAGTTTCTGCTGAATGCTGCCGTTCATATCGGCCACGAAGATGTCGTAGCTCGGATAGATGCTCCACAGATACTTGCCGTCCTTCCGCGGTTCCGGGTCCGGCGGACAAGCATAGCCCCCTTCATGCGTGCTGGCATACAGGATGTGATCGCCATCCGGCATGTAGAACGAACAGGTGGTGCGGCCTTTGCCGGTACTGATCATCGGCGGACGATAGTCGCTGGTGTCCTGTAGGGCCACTTCGATGTTCATCTCGAAGATCTGGTCGCAGTTCAGACCCCACGACGGGTTATTGCTCTGAAAGGTGAGCAAGGTGCCATCCGGACTGAAATAGGCTTCGGCATTGTCGCCGCCAAACGTCAGCTGGCGGATGTTGGCAAGGTGGCGTTCCTGAGCGGAAAGCGAAACGGCAGCGAACAGGGCTGCCGTGATCAAGAGGGCATGCTTCATGCACCAAAAATACGATGGGTTGCGGACCTCTCTAGCGGATCCTGACGGCGCAGCCATCACTGACAGCCCACAGGGGCATCTGGGGCAGGTCTGACAGCTCCTCCAGAGCAAGGGTCCCAGTTACGGTAACGCGGATGGTGGCCACCTGCTGTCCCAAGGCCGAGTAGACCGCCACACGATCTGCGTGATGGGCGCAGGGAAGCGAGGGCGCCGGAGAGGTTGTCTGATCGGTCACGTGGGTAAGAGCTCGATCGGATGAAGCGTACACCGCCGTGACCACCTGGGTGGAGTCGTTCACGGGTCCGTAGGAGATCACGAGATCGTCCATACCGTCACCATCAACGTCTGGGAGTACCACAAACCGCCCGATCGTCGGTTTGTCGGTCGGACCGGGTACGCATTGTACCGGTTCGATCCGCAGCGTGCCGAGCTGCTGCCATGGAAGCCCGGGCGCATCGGACATCTTGAGGGCTGAAAGACGCAGGGGCCGGCTGCCACCACCTTCATCCACGCACTCGGCGCGCACCATCATCCGTCCCGCTGTCGCCATCGGCACGGTTGTTTGCCACCCTTCCCAGAAGAGGCCCTTGATCACGGTACGATAACCCTCCTCCGACCAGGACCAGTG
>JANJTN010000131.1 GCA_024711065.1 bacterium | reverse complement strand
ACGTTGTTGCCCAGCACCACCAGTCCCGACAGGTGGGCCGACGGAGCCAGGTCCAGATGTTCGCCGCACACGGCGGAATCGCAGGTCTCTCCGGGGATCTCCACCTGTACCGTGCCGTTGAGCACATCGTTGTTGGCCAGTTGATACTCCTGCAGGTTGCCGATGTCCTTCCAGTACCCTTCGGCGATGTAGCCAAAGAGCGGCAAGCCCCGTTCCAGCATCAGCGGAAAGAGATTCTGGCTGAAGTCGAACTCGGTCTTCTCAGGGATCAGATCCAGGACTTCCGGCTGCAGGATGTAGATGCCTGTGTTGATGGTATCGCTGAACACTTCGCCCCAGGAGGGCTTCTCCAGGAAACGCGTGATACGGCCCTGGTCGTCGGTCATCACGATCCCGTACTGCAGGGGTTGCGGCACACGCGTGAGCACGATGGTCGCCATCGCCTTGTTGCGGTTGTGAAAGTCGATCGCCGCCGTCAGGTCGAAGTCCGTGAGCACGTCGCCCGAGATGATGATGAACGGCTCCTGCAGATGATCCTGCGCGTTCTTCACGCTGCCGGCCGTACCAAAGTCCGCCTCGGCCGTCACGTAGTCCATCGCTACGCCGTGAGCCGATCCATCGCCGAAATAGTTGGTGATGTACTCGGGTTGGAAGTATAGCACGGAGACCATGTTGGTAATGCCGTGCTTCTTGAGCAGGTTCACGATGTGGCCCATCATCGGCCGATTGGCAAGAGGCACCATCGGCTTGGGAATGGACATCGTGAGTGGACGAAGTCGCGTCCCGAAGCCCCCTGCCATGATGACCGCTTTGCGCATGATCCGATCCTGACGGTTGTGAGGAGATCGTGGCGGGCTACAATGATCCAAAGGCGCCACAACGAAGCATCAAAACTACCGAATCCGAATGGAAGGGGGCTATGTCGCCGCAGGCCAAAGCGCGTTCCACTTTCCGCTTTCTAGTCTTCGTCTGCGCGAAGCGTCTCCAGCACTGAAAGGTCCTCTAGGGTCGTCGTGTCTCCCTGCACCGCTCCACCGGTCACGAGTTCACGCAGCAAGCGACGCATGATCTTGCCGCTCCGCGTTTTGGGCAGGGCTTCAGCAAATCGGATCTCGTCGGGCTTGGCGATATGGCCGATCTCGGCGCCAACGTGTTCGCGAAGTTCGGCCTTGAGACGGTCCAGATTCTTGGGCGCAACGCCGTGTTTGAGGGTCACGAACGCCACCAGGGCGTTGCCCTTGACCTCGTCCGGACGCGCCACCACGGCAGCCTCGGCCACGGTCTTGTGCGACACCAAGGCACTCTCGATCTCGGCCGTCCCCAGCCGGTGTCCGGACACGTTCACCACGTCGTCTACCCTGCCGATGATCCAGATGTTACCCTTCTTGTCCTTCCGGGCGCCATCGCCCGTGAAGTACCACCCCGGACAGGTCCTGCTTTTCGGGAACTCGCTCCAGTATGTCTGGCGATACCGCTCGTCGTTGCCAAAGATGGTGCGCAGCATGCTCGGCCACGGATGCGTGATCACCAGCAAGCCCCCTTCATTGGGCTTGCACGGCGTTCCATCCTTGTGGACCACATCGGCCAGGATCCCGGGAAGGGGCTGGGTAGCGGTACCGGGTGTCGTGGTGGTGGCACCGGGCAGCGGCGAGATCATGATCGCGCCGGTCTCGGTCTGCCACCACGTATCCACGATCGGACACCGTCCGCCGCCGATCACGGAGTGATACCACATCCAGGCTTCGGGATTGATGGGTTCGCCCACCGTGCCCAATAGACGAAGACTGGACAGATCGTAGCGGCGCGGCCAGGACTCTCCGGACTTCATAAAGGCACGGATCGCCGTAGGAGCGGTGTAGAAGATCGTTACGGCGTGACGCTCGATCATCGCCCAGAAGCGGTCGGGTTCAGGATACGTTGGAGCACCTTCGTACATCACCACGGTGGCGCCGTTGGCCAGTGGACCGTACACGATGTAGGAGTGACCAGTGATCCAGCCGATGTCGGCAGTGCAGAAATACACGTCATCGTCCCGCAGGTCAAAGATGTGCTTGTGCGTCCACGCCGCCTGCGTCAGATACCCACCAGTCGTATGCAGGATCCCCTTGGGTTTCCCGGTGGAACCACTCGTGTACAGGATGAACAACGGATGCTCGGCGTCTAGCCCAACCGGTGGGCAGGTGGCCGGGGCCGCTTCCATCAGTTCGTGCCACCAGTGATCGCGGCCGGCTTTCATGGGAACAGTGCCGTTGCCCCGACGAAACACGATCAGGTGCTTCAAGCCACGGCACCGCTTGGCGGCCGCGTCGGCCGCCAGTTTGAGCTCCACGGTGGTTCCGCGGCGCATGGCCACATCCTGTGTGATCAACACCACGGCACCGGAGTCGTTCATGCGCTCGGCCACGGCATCGGCGCTGAATCCACCGAACACCACGTTGTGCGTTGCACCGATCCGGGCACAGGCCAGCATGGCCACCACGGCCTCGGGGACCATGCCCATGTAAATGCCGACCACATCACCCTTCTTCACCCCCAGACCTAGCAGCACATTGGCGAACCGCGACACGTCGCGATGCAGCTGCCGATACGTGAGTGTGCGTGTTTCACCCGGTTCGCCTTCCCAGATCAACGCGGCCTTGTTGGCGCGCGGCGTCTGAAGGTGGCGGTCCAGACAGTTCTCGGCAGCATTCAGGCGTCCACCCACGAACCACTTCGCCTGCGGCACCTTCCATTGCAGCGCTTGTTTCCAGGGGGCTTGCCAGTGCAGCGCCCGAGCAGCCCCTTCCCAAAAGGCCACGGGGTCGGCATCGGCCTTGGCCTTGAGCCGTTTCAGCGCAGCGGCACCGGAGATGTGAGCTCCCTTGCGGGCGTCGGTCGAAGGTGGGAATTGCCGGTGCTCGGTCAAGACACTAGAGATCCTGTCGCTCATTTCACCAGGGCTGAGATCTGTTTGAAGTGCGGATGATCGGCCGTGCCCATCAGTTCAAACAGCAGCGACTCGGCCGATGTGATGGTTGCCCCCAGCGTACGCATACGATGGATGGCCGTCTGCTTGTCTGACAACCGACGCGACGAGACGCAGTCTTCGACCACGATGGCCCGGCGCCCCTGGGCGTGAATGTCCTGCACGGTCTGCAGCACACAGACGTGGGTCTCGATACCACACACGATCACCTGATGTCCACGCGAGCCTAGCAGCCGCGCTTCCACGTCGCTGTTACCAGCGGCTGAGAAGGTCTGCTTTTCGTGGGCCTCGAACTCGCCGAGGGCTTCTGCGATCGGTGTGATGGTTGGACCCAGTCCCTTGGTGTACTGCTGGGTAACCAGGAGTGGCACGTCCAGGATCCGAAGTCCGCGGATCAGCATGGCACAGCGTTCGGCCAGTGCCTGGTGTTCGTAAATGTGCGGGAACAGCCGTTCCTGAATGTCGATCACCAGCCCGGTCACGTGATCATGTTCGATGCGCATGGGTCCTCCGATGTAAGACCCCAAATTACGCCTTCTGAGTAACCACCACACCAGCCAGGGCGATCACGCCGCCGATCAGGAACGCCAGCGTGGGTTCGGTGCCAAAGAGCAGGAAGGCCAGAATGGTAGTGAAGATCGGCTGCAGGTTGTTGAACACGGCCACACTGCTGGTATCCATATGCGTTAGCGCGTAGTACCACAGGGCATACCCCACGCCGCTAGTGATCACCCCGAGGTAGAACAGCTGGAACCAGATGCTGGTGGCCTGCTCAGGATGCACGAGCGGAGCCAGGTCGAAGGGAACAGGGATCGCCAGGAAGACCAAGCTGTAGATGGCCAGTCCGGAGAAGAAGGTGAGAGCTGTGGCATACACCGACCCATACGTGGCGATCAGTCGACGTCCCATTACGGTATACGCTGCCCACGACGCACTAGCTGCCAGCACCATCACATTGCCCAGCGTGTGTTCCGCCGAGAAGCTCACACCGCGATCGAACAGCACAATGGCTGCGCCGACGAGGGCCAGGACCACGCCGAGCCACTTCTTCCAGCCCGGACTGGCCCCCTTTCCCACCGCAAGGTAGATCACCACAAAGACCGGGGTAAGGGCATAGGCCAGCGACGCATTGGGTGCGGTGGTAAACTTGACGCCCCAGATGAAGAGCAACTGGTTCACCGGCAGGTTGATCAAGCCCAGCAGCAGGATCAAGGGCCAGTCCGCGCGCTGGACCGGTTTGAGAGTCCGCTGGCGCAGTACCCACCAGATACCGAAGGCCACGCACGTGAACACACCGCGCAGGAGTACGACGGTGGTGGGGTGCACGGTGCCCGTTACGTTCTTGGCGATCAGGTGCGTGCTGGAGGCGATCACCTGCTGCAGCAGAAGCAGGAGGTACGTCACAGCAGCTCCCGCACAAGGTCCACCGCCACCATGGCCTGTTGGTCGTAGCACAACGGGCGCACGGCTTCGGCCGCTCGGCACATGGCCTCGGCCGTAGCCGGTACGCGCACACGTGCTATGGCATCGGCGATCTCGGCCGGGGCAAGCCCCCTTCCCACCAGCATGCCGGCGGGGATCTGCTGCAACTGTGCGCGCAAGGCCGGCAGGTCTGTGGCGATCGTGGGGATACCCGCCAGCATGTATTCGAAGAGTTTGTTCGGTAGGGCGTACTCGTAGCTTTTGCTCACGGGTTCGATCAGGCACAGGCCAACATCGGCCGAACACGTTACGGCGTGCAGCTCGTCGTACGGTACGCTTCCGCACCAATGCACGCGCGCACCTACGTCCAGGTCATCGGCGATCTGCGCCAATGCGTGCGCTGCCGGTCCTTCACCCACGATGCAAAGGTGGACATCGGGCATCAGCTTCATGGCCTTCAGGAAGGGGGCGATCCCGCGTCCATGGTGAACCACACCCTGATAGAGCGCAATAGCCTGATCGGACGGGATGGCGAACCGATCCCGCAGGGACGTGCTCGGTACGCGCTCGCGATACGGCGGTGTGTTCATGACCACCACCGGCGAGTCTGAGAGATGGTAGTGTTGCTGAACGATCTCGGCATCCAGCGGAGCACTCACGATCACTCGGTGCACCGAGCAAAGCAGACGTCGCTCGTACCACGACAGCAGCGTCTGCCTGAGCCCCTTACCCTGAAGTGGGCCCAGAGCGAAGTAGAACTCGCGCATGTCGTAGATAAGGGCGAGGGGCGAAGGGCGAGGGGTCGGAGACGAAGGGCGAGGGGCCGGGGACGAAGGGCGAGGGGCCGGGGACGAAGGGCGAGGGGCGAGAGAGCGTGCCGG
>JANJTN010000093.1 GCA_024711065.1 bacterium | reverse complement strand
GAGGCCTACGAACATAGGTTCTATGGACAGAACACCGGCCCATCGCAGGACCATCGACAGTACCACGCCACCGGCCGGAGCCAACATCCACCAGGCCGCGCGCCGGTCCGCAGGTGCTGCCGCCGCCGGCAGCCGACGATGACGCACATAGGAGAACACCAGTGGCAGCAAGAGAGCCGGCACCACGATGGAGGCTGCCATGGCGATCAGATCCACAATGCTGGGGATGGCGATCGCTACGAGCGTTCCGATCACTCCGGTCGCAGTCAGGCCGATCAACAGGGACGACCGGCGGTGTCCACCGCCGCGCACCACGTCGATCAGGTCGTGTCCGATCGTGGTGGCGCTCACCAGCGCATAGCCGTCGAGTGTGGACATCACTGCTGCGAGGATAGCGGCAACAAAGAGCCCCTTACCCACCATCGGCAAGGCCGCCTGGGCCACCACCAGATACGTCTCCGACGGATCAGCGATCGGTACATAGGCCACGGCGTAGAGTCCGATCAACAACTGCAATCCATCAAAGATGATCCAGCCGACGATGCTCCAGATCAGACCCGTCCTGGCCGTGGATGGTGTCCGCGTAGCCGCGGCCCGCACATGAAAGTTCGGATCAACGAACGTCTGCAACGCAATGAAAAACCAGACAGCTACGCCGGTCCATCCCAGAGCGCCGGTCGGTGTTCGATGCCCTGTGGGCAAGGCGTGCCACATCGTACCGACCGAGCCGAACGTTGCCACGCATCCAATGGCCAGGGCGATAAAGCCGGCATACATCACGGTAACCTGCAGAACGTTGGCTCGCACGTCGCTGCGCAATCCGCCGCGCGCCACAATGGCCAGCGACACCGCCGAGCCCAGCACAATGCCGGCTGGCAGGGGTAGGGATGTGAGCGACGCCACCACCACGCCGAGCGTGAGCATGTACGGTGCCGGGATGGAGATCACCAGCAGCAGTATGGCAGCAATGGTGCCGGAGCGTGGACCATACGAACGGCGGATCTGATCCGGGATCGAGACGGTCTCGGCCGTGCGTATGCGTCGCGTCAGCAGTGCAGCGTAGGCCGCGGCCACCAGATAGTACGGAAGGCCGAAGCACAGGATCATCACCACACCATAGCGGGCAACGAACTCCCCTGCTCCAAGCACGGCTCCGTACCAGGTAGCGATCAACGAGGCGGCGAACAACGGCGCTGTGAGTGATCGTCCTGCCAGGATGTAGTCGATCGCCGAGTCGGTTCCGACCGCGGTCTTGCGCGAGCGGTGATGGCCAAGCCAGAGCGATCCCAGCAGTGCCGTGAGCACCAGGATCCAGTCCGCAACATCCAGTGTGAGAGCACCCATGGCGATCAGGCCCGAGCGGACGTGCCGAGGATCTTGGAGAGAAAGGTGTGGCGATGGATCTCGCACGGACCGTAGGTGAGCAGGGCTGAGCGGTGCTGCGCCGTACCGTAGCCTTTATGGGCTGCAAAGCCGTAGTGCGGGAAGCGAGATTCGGCCTGTTCCACCATCCAGAGGTCGCGAGCGGTCTTGGCCAGGATCGACGCAGCGCCAATGCTGCGGTCGGTGGCGTCGCCCTTGACCAGACAGGTGTGAGGGATGGCATGCGGACGGAACCGATTGCCGTCCACCCGCAGATGCGTCGCCACAAGCCCCTTACCCTCGAGACGCGTCAACACGGCATCGACAGCCTGATGCATGGCATCGAAGGTGGCTTGCAGGATGTTCACTTCGTCGATCCGCTCGTGGTGGACCAAGGCCACGCTGTAGGCAAGGGCCGAAGCTTGGATCTGCTCGGCCAGGATCGTGCGCTGAGCGGCCGTGAGTTGTTTGGAGTCGGTAATGCCTACGGGAACGTTGTCGGGATGGAGCACCACGGCCGCGGCGGCCACTGGTCCGGCCAGTGCTCCCCGTCCGGCTTCGTCCACACCAATGATCACGTCCACTACTGGATCAGCTGCAGGAACTCCGCCCGCAGAGACGGGTTGGTGGCCAGCTCGCCACGCATCACGGACGTGACCATTTCGCTGGACTCGTGGGCTTCTACGCCGCGGGCGATCATGCAGTAGTGTTTCGAGGAGATCACCACGCCAAGAGCAACGGGGTCGAGCATGCGCACCAGGTAGTCGGCGATCTGTTCGCCGAGTTCTTCCTGGATCTGGCCTCGCCGGGCGAACCACTCTACGATGCGGGTGAACTTGGACAGACCGATCACCTTGGCGCGGGGCACGTAGCCGATGGCGCAGGTACCGGTGATCGGCTGCCAATGGTGGGAGCAGATGCTCATCACCTTGATGCCTTTGGAGATCACCAGTTCGTCCACCTTTTTGCGATTCGGGAACACGGCGATCCGCGGCGGTGCCTCGAAGCGTCCGGCCATCAACTCGCCCACCCACATCTTGGCCAGTCGGTGCGGCGTGTCGGTACTGTTCGGATCGTTCCGGTCGATACGCAGGATGTCGAAGATCTCGGAGAATTTCTCTTCGAGTTGATCGGACATCAGCTGGCGCTCGGTTTCGGAAAGTTCGCGATTGCCATTGGCATCAAAGAGTTCGTGTCCGCTGGTGTTGACCACCGGGAACGTAAGGCCTTCCGAGATGAGCTGGCGTTCCAGTTCGTCGTCGTCCAGATCCACATACGATGCGATGTTCTTGATCTCGGCGCGCCTCATAGTGTGACTCCCTGACGCTGGGTTTCCTGGCCAATGGCATATCGCGGGATCTCGATCGGCGCACCGAAGTACTCGGCCACGTTGTGATCGGATTCCCAGAGTTTGATGGCGTGGAGTTCGCCGCTCGGCAGATGGCCTGCCAGTTCCTGCCAGAACGCCACGCAGAGGTTCTCTACCGTGGGGATGATGCCGTGCAGGAAGTCCACATCATAATTCAAATGCTTGTGGTCCACTTTGTCCACGATCCGCTCGTCCAGAATGCGCTTGAGCTGCTTCAGGTCGATCACGTATCCCGTCAACGGATCGGGGAGCCCCTTGACCGTGACCTCCAGGACATAATTATGCCCGTGTCCGAAGAAGTTGTTGCACTTGTCGAACGTGGCCTCGTTCTGCTCTTCCGAGAACGTAGGGTTAAACAGGCGGTGCGATGCCGAGAACTGAGCCTTGCGGGTCACGAAGATCATGATGGGCGATGGGGTCGTGAATGGAACGCTGGGGATAACCCATGGAGGCGGGATTCGGTTCCCGACGGTGGCACGACCACGGCAAAGTGGGATATTTGCAACATTATGTCCTTACAAACTACGACCTTGCTGGTCATTCTCGGCACCATTGGGCTGGGGTGCTCAACGTCGCAACCTTCGCGATCGCCATCAACTCCCCCGCCGCCAATGGAGCAGACGCAGCAGCCGGCCCAACCTGACAGCATTGATCCGGTGCTACAACGGCTTGGTGTGGCTGGGCACACGATCGAGATCGAAGGCCGCCTAAGCAGTTCCGGCGCTCAAGCCATGAGTGGAGCCACGTTCACGGCCGTGGTCGACACCAATGACGATGCCATGCTCCGCATGGGCGGACCCTTCGGGATCACGGCCGCCCGCATGGTGGTCACCGCCAACGCCTTCACCCTGGTGAACTACCTTACGCAAGAGGTGTGGGACGGTGATCCCAATGCACCGGCACTCCGAACGGCCATGCACCTTCCGGTACCGGCAGCGGACATGATGGCGCTGCTACGTGGACGCGTACCCGGCGATCCGGCACGGTTCCGTCGGACCGAGGACCGCTCCGACAACAAGCTGCTCTTCACAGCGCGAGACACACGCCGCGTGGAGTACCTGCTGGTAGATCCGGAGCGCGGCGTGATCGTCCAGTATCAGACCAAGGATCTTGAAGGACGTCTCGAACTGGACGTGGCCTTCCAGGATCTGCGACGCATTCAGGGATACACGCTCCCGTACAAAGTGATCCTGGCTGCAGCGGACCGCACGCAGACCGCAACGGTGGAGGTGGACGAGATCACGTTGGACGTCCAGGTGGATCGCCCCCTTCGCCTCGATCGCCCGTCTTCGTTCAGCAGGAAAACCTTCCGGTGAACATTCGCGCGATCACGGTGTTGTTCGTGCTGCTGACCGGCTTCACGCAGGTGGCCGCTCAGGCGGACCGTCCGGCGGCCCAGCAGGACTCCGTGCGCGTGACCCTTGCCGATACGATCCGGGCCGATCAGCAACGGCCGGCGGCATCGTCCTCCGGCATCGACTCGATCGTGGTGATCTCTGCTCAGGACTCGGCCCACTTCAGTCTGAAGCGCAAAACCCTCCGCCTTCGGGGTGATGCCGTGGTAACCTACAAGACCCAGAAGATCGAAGCCGAAGTGGTCGAGATGGACTTCGGCACCTCCACGCTCAATGCCGAAGGTGCTCCGGACAGTACCGGTACGATCTCGGGCTTCCCCATCTTCACGGACCAGGGCGAGGAGTTTGCCGGTGAGTCCATGATCTACAACTTTCAGACCGGCCGCGGTCGCGTCAAGTTCGGCGAGACCTCGGTGGAAGGGGGCTTCTATTACGGCTCCCGCATCAAACGCGTCAGCGAAAAGACCGCCTACATCGAGCAGGGATGCTTTACCACGTGTGATGATCCGCACCCGCACTTCTATTTCAACTCTCCGGAGATGAAGGTGGTGATGGACGACAAGATCTACCTCGACCCGGTGATCTGGTACGTCGAAGAGATCCCGGTCTTCGCGCTGCCGATCGGACTCTTCTTCTCCATTGAGCGTGGACGTCGATCCGGTCTGATCATGCCGAATCCGCTGATCACCAGCGACCGCGGCGTGGTGCTGCAGAACCTGGGCTACTACGTTGCCGTGAGCGACTATTTCGACACGGAGCTTGCCGGCGACTTTACCACCAAGGGGGGCTTTACCCTTTACAACCGATCCCGCTGGGTGTTGCGCGACGTGTACAACGGTAATGCCGATATCACCTTCGGCTATTCACGGCTCAACGTTGATGATCCCTACGAATTGAACTTCGGTGTGGACCTCGTGCACCGCCATCAGCTGCGTCCCAACGAATCCGTGAACGCCAACCTCCGCTTTACCACGAGCCGTCTGTATCAGAACACCTCGCTGAATCCGATCGACCGGATCCAGCAGAATGCGCGGTCACTGGCATCCTATCAGCGCACGTTCTACAATGGCATGACCTTCAACGCCAACTATGTGCGCGACCAGAACATGATCAATGGCTCGGTCACCCAGACGCCGGCTGTGAGCTTCGGCGTGCCGCAGTTCTATCCGCTCCGTGGAGCCATCGGCGGTTCGCACTGGCTGCGGGACCTTACGGTGACCTACCGCGCTACCGGACGCTATCAACATTCGCAGACGCGGTCCGACGACACCAGCGCGTTTGCCGTAACGGAGTACTCGGTGATCGAACACCGACCGGGTCTGACCGTGACGCCCAAGCTGGGCTACTTCACGCTGCAGCCGTCGGTATCCTATTCCGAGAACTGGTATCTGCAGCAGTACACGCAGTCGGTGGATCCCACGGACTCCACCGTGGTCACCACCCGCCAGCCCGGCTTCTACCGAGAGTACACCTATAGTGCCGGCATCAATGCCAGTACGTTCCTCTACGGCATGGTCTATCCCCGAGCCCTGGGCATCAGTGCCTTCCGCCACACCTTCCAACCGGTGATCGGGTTGCAGTTCACGCCGGATCAGTCCGACCCGTCGCTCGGCTTCTTCGGCGAATACGTGAGCCCCGTTACCGGGAAGACCATCAGTTACCGACGCTCCGGCAAAGCCGGCGGGATCGCCAGCCAGGAGCAGCAGGCCCGCGTGAACATGTCCTTCCTGAACAAGTTCTCCATCAAGCCGATGAGCGACAACGACTCGGTCCCGGCTCGCCCCATGGACCTGCTCACGCTGAATGTGAGCACGTCCTATAACCTGGCCGCCGACTCCTTGAATCTTTCGCCGATCACGTTCAACGTCCGCACACCCATGCTCGACTTCGTGGAGTTCAACCTGTCGGGCACCATGAATACCTACGATCAGGTGAAGGTGGCCGACGATGCCACGGGCATCCAGACCTGGCGTACCATCAATACCTCCATGCTTTCGGCTGGTAAGGGGCTTGGTCGGCTGACCAACCTGAGCATCAACCTGGGATCCAACTTCAGCTCGGCCGGCGTGTCGTTCGCCCAGCGCACGATCGTGGGCGACTCCGTTCCGCCGGACACAACGCGTGAAGACCTGCGGTCGCGATTCGGACGGCGCTTGAATGCGCGAGAGGACGAGGTAGATCTGTTCGGCGATCACACGCGCGGATGGTCGTCGGTGGTGATGCCGTGGGATGTGTCGCTCAACTTGAGCTATTCCCTGAATCAGCCCGATCCGGACCGGACCTTTCAGTCGCTGCTTCTCTCTGTTCGAGGATCGATCTCGCTCACCGAGACCATCGATGTGACCGCCCGAGGCAGCCTGGACCTGCTCACCGGACAGTTGAACTCTCCGATCATCGACATCACCAAGCGGATCCACTGCTGGAACCTGTCGCTCAACTGGGTCCCCACCGGCGTGAACCAGGGCTTCATCCTGCGCTTCTCGGCAGCAGCGCCGCAGCTGCAAGGCCTGCTGATCACGAAGCAGAACACGCCGTTGTATCGCTGATGCGTGTCAGATCCGCCTACAATCGCCGCGGTGGACGTTCGTAACTTTGCCGTTACGAACACCAGGACCTCTTATGTGCGGCATCGTTGGCTATATCGGCCCCCAAACAGCATCACCTCTGATCGTGAGCGGACTCAAGCGCCTTGAGTACCGCGGTTATGATTCGGCAGGTGTCTGCATCGTGGACGGAGACTCGCTCACCATCCACAAACAGGCCGGCAAGGTGGCCGATCTGGAGCGCGTGGTAGACCTCTCGGCCATCCGCGGCACGCTTGGTGTAGGCCATACCCGCTGGGCCACGCATGGTCTGCCCAACGATGTGAATGCCCACCCGCACACGGACAACGACGATGCCATCGCCATGGTCCACAACGGCATCATCGAGAATTACCTCACGATCAAGAAGAAGCTGGAGAACGCCGGATACACCTTCCGCTCCGAGACGGACTCGGAAGTCCTGGCCGTGTTCATCGGCATGCTCTACAAGACCATCGGAGATCTGGAGCGCGCCGTGCAGACCGCCCTGCAGGAAGTGGAAGGCACGTTCGGCATCGTGGTGGTCAGCACACACGACCCCAACCTGATGATCGCCGCACGCCGAGGAAGCCCCCTGATCCTGGGTGTCGGACAGGACGAATTCGTTGTAGCCAGCGACGCTGCCGCCATCATCGCCCACACCCGTCAGGTGGTCTATCTCCAGGAGAACGAGATGGCCACCATCACGCGCCAGGGCTTTACGACCAAGACCATTGCCAACGAGGCCACCCACTCGGTGGTCGAAGAGATCGCCTTCGAACTCGAAGAGATCGAGAAGGGCGGCTTCGAACATTTCATGCTCAAGGAGATCTACGAGCAGCCGGTGACCTTCCACGACGGGTTCCGCGGACGCCTGCGGGTAGACGAGGGCAACGTGCGCCTCGGTGGCCTGAGCAAGGTGCAGGATCGCCTGCGCTCCGCCCAGCGGATCATCATCACGGCTTGCGGCACCAGCTGGCACGCCGCACTCGTGGGCGAGTATCTGATCGAGAATCTGGCGCGCATCCCTGTTGAAGTAGAGTATGCCAGCGAGTTCCGCTACCGCAATCCGATCATCTACCCCAACGATATCGTGATCGCCATTTCACAAAGCGGCGAAACGGCCGACACGCTGGCCGCGATCCGGGAAGCCAAGATGAAGGGGGCTACGGTGCTGGGCATGGTGAATGTGGTCGGATCCAGCATTGCGCGCGAGACCGATGCCGGTGTGTATCTGCATGCCGGACCAGAGATCGGCGTAGCGTCTACCAAGGCCTTCACGTCGCAGCTCTGTATCCTCACACAGTTCGCCCTGTTCCTGGGCCGCATGCGCGACCTTCCGGCAGAAGCCGGTCGGACGCTGGCCCAGGGTATCGCCGAGATCCCCGACAAGATCCGTCAGATCCTGGATCAGTCCGACGCGATCAAAGAGATCGCCATGACCTTTGCCCAGGCTCCCAACGTGCTGTACCTGGGCCGTGGCTACCAGTTCCCCGTGGCCCTCGAAGGCGCTTTGAAGCTCAAGGAGATCTCCTATATCCATGCCGAGGGCTATCCGGCGGCCGAGATGAAGCATGGCCCCATTGCGTTGATCGACGAGAACATGCCGGTGGTCTTCATTGCCACCAAGGATGAGATCTACGACAAAGTGATCTCCAACATCGAAGAAGTGCGAGCACGCCGTGGACGCGTGATCGCCATTGCCAGTGAAGGAGATACGCAGATCGACCGTGTGGCCGATCATGTGATCCGCATCCCGGAAACACAGGCGATGCTGGCCCCGATCCTGGCGTCGATCCCGCTCCAACTCCTGGCCTACTACATCGCCGTGGAACGCGGCTGCAACGTGGATATGCCGCGCAACCTGGCCAAGAGCGTAACCGTGGAGTGACCATGGCCGATGCTGATTCCATCGACGACATTCTGCACGGCCTGGCCGGCGGTAATCGCCGTTCACTGGCGTTGGCATTGTCGTTGGTGGAAAGCACTGCGCCGAACGACCTGGACCGATCGGCCGAACTGCTGACACGCTTGTCGGAACAGCCGCGGGCGACCACCCGGCGGTTATGCGTGACTGGCGCGCCCGGTGTTGGCAAGAGCACCCTGCTCGAAGCCTTCGGCATGGCCCTGATCGAACGCGGCCACCGCGTAGCTGTGCTGGCCATCGACCCCTCCAGCCAAAAGACGGGCGGTAGTATCCTGGGCGACAAGGTGCGCATGCAGCGGCTTGGGGTGCACGACAATGCCTTTGTTCGTCCCTCCCCTTCTCGCAGCGCGCTCGGTGGAGCGGCAGCAGCCACTCGAGATGCCATCACCGTATGCGAAGCGGCCGGCTTTGATACCGTGATCGTAGAGACGGTCGGTGTGGGACAGAGCGAGGTGGAAGCCGCCGATCTGGTGGATCTGTTCGTGCTGCTGGTTCTGCCAACAGCCGGCGATGACGTGCAAGGCATCAAACGCGGGATCATGGAAGTGGCCGATGCCATCGTGGTTACCAAGGCCGATCTCGATGCCGATCAGGCCGCGCGTGCAACAGCCATGTATCGATCGATCCTGGGACTGATGCTGCCCTCCAAACCTGAATGGCAGACCCCCGTAGCAGCGGTCAGTGCCGTGACCGCGGCGGGCTTGCAGGATCTGATGGACGTGGTCACCGCCTTCTTCTCCGAAGACCGACGGTCAGCGATCGAACACGTGCGTCGCCACCAGCGTCTGCAGAGCTTCGATCAACACCTCCGACGCCGACTCACCGACCTGGTGGCCTCGGACGTCCGCCTCAACGCCCGCTTTAGCGAACTGCGCCACCGTGTGGCCCAGGACCACTTGGCACCGACCGCAGCGGTGCAGTCCTTGCTCCGACATTGTACGATCGAACTCACGGAGACGTTATGAACTACGACCTTTCCATTCTGCAGGACGCCGTGAAGAATTCCACGGCCGACGCCTGGGTGCTGTATGACTTTCGCGGCTCGAACGACCTGGCCTGGACCATTGTGAACCTGTCGGCCGATGCCCATTGCACGCGCCGATGGGTGGTGGTGATCCCGTCCCAGGGACGTCCCCGGAAACTCGTCCACAAACTCGAGCGCCACGTTCTGGCGCACGTCAAAGCCGACGAACACGTGTATGCAACGCACGAGGAATACGATGCAGCCCTGCGCGAGCTGCTAGCCCCCTACCATCGCGTTGCCATGGAGTATTCTCCGATGAATGCCATTCCGGTGGCGTCCAAGGTGGATGCCGGAACGATCGAACACATCCGATCCCTCGGCAAGGAAGTGGTCAGCTCGGCCAACATCGCTCAGTGGTTCACCTCGGTCCTGTCGCCCACCCAGATCGCCGGCGCTGAAGTGTCCGGCGGACGTTTGCGCGACATCATCACGGATGCCTTCGAGCTGATCCGGGAACGAGTGCTGATCAACGAGACCATCCGTGAGTACGATGTGCAGCAGTCGATCATGGATGCCCTGGAAGACGCCGGCATGGTCACCGACGCACCACCGATCGTAGCCATCGGCGAGAATGCCGCCAACCCGCACTACGCCCCCACGGTCACCCATTCATCCGTGATCGGACGGGACATGGTGGTGGTGATCGATGCCTGGGCCAAGAGCAAGGCCGCGGGTGCGGTGTATGCCGATCTGACGTGGGTGGGCTACACCGGCGCTCAGGTGCCGGCCGACGTAGCACGAACGTTCGACGTGATCGTGCGCGCGCGCAACGCAGCTCTGCAGCTGGTGCAGGAGCGCTTTGCCGCCAACGAGCCGATCGCAGGTTACGAAGTGGATCGCGCTGCCCGCAGTGTGGTAGAAGCTGCCGGACTCGGCGCCAATTTCATTCATCGCACAGGCCACAGCATCACCACCGAGACGCACGGCGCCGGTGCCAACATGGACGACTTCGAGACCCACGATACCAGGCACCTCCTCAAGGGCACAAGCTTCTCGATCGAGCCCGGAGTGTACTTCGAAGGGTCGCTGGGTGTGCGGACCGAGATCGACGTGATCATCCATCCCGACGGCACCGTAGGCGTCCCATCCAGCCCCCTTCAGCAGCGTATCCTTCCTTTGCTGGCAGACGAATGGCGTCAGTGACCGGCTGGAAGATCCTGATCCTGGCGTTGCTTGCCGTGGCTCCCCTCCAGGGGCAGACGGCTGAGCGCCTGCGCATGGCTCGGGCCTACGAACAGAGCGGCGATCTGCGTAGTGCCGCGCGGATCTATCTGGAGGTGTACGACGGCGGAGCCCAGAGCAACGAGGTCTTCGAAGGCGTTGCTCGTAGTCTGGTGGGCTTGCGGCAGTATGCCTCGCTCCTCCCGATCGTCGAACAACGCTATGCCACGCAGCCGTCGCCATCGCTGGCAGCACTGGCCGCGTCGCTCCACGCTCGTACCGGCGACCTGAAAGGGGCTGACCAGTGGTGGACCACGGCGATCGAATCCGATGGCGGATCGGAACGCGTGTACGCCATGATCGGCAAGGATCAGACGGACCTCCTGCTGAGTGAGCGAGCTGTTCGCTCGTACGAACAAGCTCGCGCAGCGGCAGCCGACCCACGATCGTACGCCGCGGAACTGTCGGCTCTCTACGGCGCTACGGGCGCTGCCGAAAAGGCTGCCGTGGAGATCCTGAATCTGTATCGGGCAGACCGGCAACTGGGCACCGTGTATGGACGACTCTCGGCCTTGCTCACCGGGCCCGAACCAACACAAGCGGTCCAGCGGGTTCTGGAACGCTCGGACGATTCTCTGCCGGACCTGCTCGAGATCCGCACGTGGTTCTATCGCGAAACCGATCAGTGGGACCGCGCCTATCAAACGGTGGTCGAACAGGATGCTCAGCGCCAACAACGAGGTGCCGACATCCTCCGCTTTGCCACGTCGGCCCGCATGGCCGGCAAATACGACGTTGCGCTCACCGCCTTCGGCTCGCTGCTAAAGGCCGATCGGCAGGTAGCCCTTGCCGCGGCCTACGGATATGCGCGTACACTGGATCAGCAGATGGCCGAATCGTCGATGATCGACGCGGCCACGGCACGGTCGATCATCCAACGGTATCGCGAGATCATCGACACCTATCCGGATCATCCCATGACGGCCGAGGCAGCCGTCCGAGCGGCACAGCTCTACGACCGGGTGCTGAACGAGCAGGAGCCGGCACGTGATCTGCTGACGTATGCCACCAATCGCTGGCGCGGCACATCGGCAGCGGCCGAGGGGTTGCTGCTGCTCTCCGAACTCTATCTGGCCGCCGGACGGGCCGACGCTGCTACCGACCTGCTGCAGCAGTTGATCGATAGTGCTCCTGCCGATCAGGTGGATCAGCGCGACCAGGCGGCGTTGCTGCTGGCCGATCTCGAACTCTTTTCCGGTCGCATCGAGCCGGCTCGAGCCCGATACCTCGGACTGGCCGCCGATCCGCGGTCCGTGGCCGCCAACGATGCCCTGGAGCGCTTGGGATTACTGATACACTGGCAGGAGGACTCTGCCGGTGTCTCGGGATACGTCCAGGGCCTGCAGGCTCTGCGGGAGCGACGCCGTTCGGATGCTGCCCGTATCTTTGCAGCCGCTGCTACGGATGC
>JANJTN010000079.1 GCA_024711065.1 bacterium | reverse complement strand
AAAGGGGCTTGTGGGTGCGAACATACACGTCGTTGTCCACCTCGGGTGCATCGGCCTCCGTTCGACCTCGGACCTCGTTATCGGCCACGGGTTCTTCGATCAGCACCCGTAGGGTGCGACCGATCTTGGCCAGGTTCTTCTCCTCGGCGATGCCGCGCTGCAGTTCCATCACGCGCTCGATGCGGGACTGTTTCACCTCGGCCGGGATCGGGTCGCCGAGGATGTAGGCGTACGTGTCGTCTTCCTGCGAGTACTGAAAGACACCAACGCGGTCCAGGCGGACCTTGTCAAGGAAGTCCATCAGTTCGTCCACATCGGCTTCGGTCTCGTTGGGGTAGCCTAGAATGAACGTGCTGCGCAGCGTAATGTCCGGCACGCGCTCACGGATGGTGTCGATCAGCGCTTCGGTCTTTTCTCGTGTGATGCCGCGACGCATGCTCTTGAGCACACTGTCGGAGGCGTGCTGCAGCGGCATGTCCAGGTAGTTGCAGATGTTGGAACGCTCTGCCATCGCGTCGAGGATATCCAACGGGAAGCCCGATGGAAAGGCATACATGCAGCGGATCCAGTCGGCGCCGGATTCATCGCTCAGGCGACGCAGCAGATCGGCAAGCGTTCGCTGGCCGTTGATGTCCAGACCGTAATACGTCAGATCCTGTCCAATGAGGACGAGCTCCTTGGCCCCTTGCTCAACAAGCGACTTGGCTTGCGTGATCAGTTGATCGGCTGCAACGCTGCGGTGTTTGCCGCGCATCAGCGGAATGGCGCAGAACGAACATGGACGGTCGCACCCCTCGGAGATCTTCAGGTAGGCATAGCCGGCGGGTGTGGAGACCACACGTTCGCCAAGCAGAGAATACTTCAGATTGGGCGAAATGGCCTTGATGATGCCTTCGTAGGCCTCTGTGCCGAAGAAATGATCCACTTCCGGGATCTCTTTGCGCAGATCATCGCCATACCGCTCGGACAGACAGCCGGCTACGACCAGCGTCTTGAGCGCCCCTTCCTGTTTGAGTGCGACCGCTTCAAGGATGGTATTGACGGACTCTTCCTTGGCGGCATCGATGAAGCCGCAGGTGTTGATCACCAAGGTGTCGGCTTCTTCGATGGTTGACGCTATATCCAGCTGGTTGGCCCGGAGCTGGCCGGCAAGGGTCTCGGAGTCTACCGTGTTCTTGCTGCAGCCCAGCGTGATGATGTGGACCCGTGGGGGCGTGTCAGCGGCCATGACGTTCCTTCATGCGGCGTGAGACGCCTTTGGGGACGAAGGCCGAGATGTCCTGGCCGTAGCGTCCGAGTTCGCGGATGATGCTGGAGTTCAGATAGGTGTACTGCTCGTGAGGCATCATGAACAACGTGGTGATCTCCGGCTCGAGCTTGCGGTTCATCAACGCGATCTGGAATTCGTATTCGAAGTCCGTCACAGCGCGCAGGCCGCGAATGATCACATTGACCGTGTTATCCCGTGCATAGTCCACGATCAGACCGCTGTGCACCGCCACGGTAACGTTCGGCAGGTGAACCAGTGCCTCCTGGGCCATCTCCAAACGCTCCTGCTCGCTGAACATCGGCGTTTTCTTACTGTTGATGCCGATCAGCACCGTTACGCGGTCGAAGAGCTGGGCCGCCCGCTCGATCACGTCCACGTGACCATTGGTGATGGGGTCGAACGACCCCGGATACATTGCATGTCGTGCCATCTGGATCCTCCTGGGAGCGCAAAACTACGACCCAGCCCCTTGCCACTGCAGAATGTCGACCGTGGTATCGCCCTTCTCCTTACTCCACACCTTCTGCCAGCCGTCTATGGCCATCACGAACTCCGTGGGGGCATGTTCGATCACCACCAGTGCGCCGGGCGCAGCCCAAGCGTTCGCGGCGATATGGCTCAGTAGTCTGTTGGCCACCCGCAGGTCGTAGGGTGGATCGGCCAGGATCAGCTCGAAGGGGGCTTTGGCACCCGCCACCCAGGTGAAGACGTCGTGCTCAATGGCCGCGGCACGATCGGCCACCGCAAGATCCTTGAAGAGCGCCTGCATGGAGCGGACCCGCTTGCCCTGACGCTCGATGCTGACCAAGGCGTTTGCGCCACGGCTCAGTGCTTCCAGACCCAGGACGCCAGTGCCGGCGAACAGGTCGGCAACGCGCGCGCTCTGGAGGACGATCAAATGGTCCAGTGCCGAAAAGATGGTCTGACGCCACAGATCCGTTGTGGGGCGCGTGGTATCGCCGTCGGGACTCGGGATGACGCGTCCGCCCAGCATTCCGCCGGTGATCCTCAGGCTCATGCTGCGTCGGCGGTCCGAGGTTGGTCGGCAAGGGCCATGGCCCCAACGAGACAGCCGAGCAGATGAGCGCGCTTCAGTAGCGAAGCTGCTGCTGCATCATTCACGGAAGAACGGACATGGCGAAACGGGTTGAAGCGCTCTACACCATCCAGGCGTCCACGACCGATCGCCGTGATCTGCTTGAGGAGGTCCGGGGTCAGCTGGTCGCCAAACACCGTCAGGGTTCTCGTGGTCAGCCCCTCCACGGCCAGCAGATCATCCAAGGCTTCCTGCAGGAACATTACCAGAGGCGTCTGATCAGGGTGGGGAAGACGGTCCAGAGCCAGCAGAGTGGTGTCTTGAGCGCCGATCCACCACGAGGCTCCTCGACGTCCCAGGAACAGTGTAGGCCCATTCAACGCCATGCCGGCAAGGTCGGCTTCAAGATCCGAGCAGACCAGTTGGTCGCTCACGGCCGTGTAGGATAGCGCGGTCGTCCACGGCCTTCCGAATGAGCGTCCCGTAGTGCGGAGTGGTGTCAGGCGGTCGCGGTTCGGATCATGCTCGGGAAGAAAGGCCTGGCACTCAGCCAACAGGCGATCATCCGATGCGGCCGTCACCGGAAAACGATGACTGGCCACCTGGTCGCTGTGACGGATCAGAAACGCCCCCGGATCGGCCACATCGCCAGGGGGCTGGTCGCGATACCCCGTGACCACGGCGATACCGTCGGAATCACGCTCCCAAGCGATCTCGATCGTCCGGAGCGGATGTAGATATGCGCCGTGTGCCATGCGGCGAAGTTACGGCGCGCTGATGAACGGACGCATGCGTTCCAGCTTCTTGGGCCCGATCCCTTTGACCCGCAGCAGATCGTCTACGCCATCGAACGGACGCTCGGCGCGCGCCTCGATGATCCTGGCAGCCGTGGTCGGTCCTACACCGGGAAGCGCCGTGAGTTGCTGTGCCGTGGCCCGGTTGATCGAGATCGGATGCACGATCTCGGTCGATCGTGTGCGTGGCCCAGCCGATGGTGCAGGCTTGTCGTTCGTTCGGAGGCGCGGCCCAGCGTCCGCTCTGGCTGACTGGAGTTCTGTGAACGGTTGTTGGGCCACCAACGAATCCAGCAAGGCGATCACGCGCTCAGCACTCTCCACGTGGTGAGTTCGCGGTGGTTCGAACAACGATCGGCCGATCCAGCCGGTGAACAACAATGCAGCGATCGTGGCAACCACTACGGACTCGGCCTGGGTCAGGCCCGTGTTCCGGCGAATGGAGTCGAGGATCTGCTTCATCGGCTTCCGTGAAGCCGATCCCGCCAGCTACGAGAAGGCTTCCCGCATTTTGGAGAAGAATCCCGAGCGTTTGTCGCTCGGCTGAAAGTGTTTGCCCTTGGCCAGTTCCTTGAGTGCCTTTTTCTCGTCGGTACTCAGGTGGGTGGGGACGTGGATGTTGAACCGCACGATCTGGTCGCCACGGCCCTTGCCATGCAGGTGGGGGATGCCCTTGCTCTTCATGCGCAACAGCGTACCGGGTTGTGTGCCGGCTTCGATCTTGAGCATGGACGATCCCTCGAGCGTCCGGACCTCTACTTCTCCGCCTAACGCTGCTGTAGCAAAGTCCACCACCAGATCGGCGTAGACGTCGTCCTCTTCGCGCTCAAAATGCTCGTGTTCTAGCTCTTCAATCACCACCACGGCATCACCACTCTGGCCGCCTCGACGTCCTGCATGCCCCTTACCATTCACCGTCAGATAATTCCCCGTGCGAACACCAGCGGGAATTGTGACTTTGACGGTGGATTCGCCCTTCACACGCCCTTCACCGGAGCAATCGGCACAGGCATGCTGAAGGATCTCGCCGGTGCCGCCGCACTGTGCGCACGGCCCCACCTGGACGAACTGCCCAAAGACGGATCGAGAGACCTGGCGGACCTCGCCGGAGCCCTGGCAGGCCGAGCAGGTATCGTAGCCAGAGCCTTCGGCCGCACCTGTACCCTGACAGGTTCCGCAGCCGGTCATATGCTTGATGCTGACGGTTTTGGTGACGCCGGTGGCGATCTCTTCGAGCGTTAGAGCCATGCGAATGCGCAGGTCCGAACCGGCCTCACCTCGCTGGCGGCGTCCTCTGCCACGACCGCCACCGAACATGTCGCCGAAGACGGACGAGCCGAAAATGTCGCCAAACGCACTGAAGATGTCGTTCAGGTCGGTAAAGCCCTGCGCTCCCGTGGGACCTCCATTCACACCGGCGTGGCCGAATTGGTCGTACCGCGCCCGTTTGTCGGCATCCGAGAGTACGCTATAGGCTTCGCTGGCTTCCTTGAAGCTCTCCTCAGCCGCGGGGTCGTCTGGGTTGCGATCCGGATGGAATTGCAGAGCCAGTTTGCGATAGGCGGTCTTGATCACGGTCACGTCGGCGCTTCGATCCACGCCGAGGACCTCGTAGTAGTCTCGTTTCATGCTCAGCGTTGGGAGGTGGAGGTGGTGTGGTCTTCTGCAGGGGGCTGGCCAGCCGAGGTGATCACTTTGGCGTGTCTCAACACTTTGTCTCGAAGGGCATAGCCGCGTTGCACCACCTGCACCACATGGCCCTCGGGGTGATCGGGGGAAGGCATGTGCATCAGCGCCTCGTGAACATCCACGTTGAAGGGCTCGCCTTCGCCGGAGCTGATCACGCTAACGCCGCGCTCTTCAAAGATCTTCATCGCTTTGTGGTAGATCATTTCAATGCCAGCGCGCAAGGCTTCGGCATCGGGCGAGGTCTTGGAGGACTCTACCGCAGCGTGCAGATCATCCAGCACGGGCAGCATGTGCGTGATGATGTGCTCGGCGGCATAGTCGGCCATCTGTGCCTTCTCGGCAGCCGCCCGGCGCCGGATATTCTCTACTTCGGCCGCCTTGCGCTGGGCAAGCCCCTTCCAGTAATCGACATCGTTCTCGGGATCCTGTACCGGAGCCTCGTCCGCAGGCGCGTCTGAAGGGGAGAGCGGCGTGGTCTGTTCGTCGTTAATGTCGTTCATATGCATCGTCATGGTGTGTCGGTTGCGTCGGGCGGGGTTGACGAATCAGGGTCAACTTTAGGGTTGGAGGCTGTCTCGGGATCCAGCGTGGTCTGGAGAACGTCCGAGACGATCTGCACCAGGGACATCATGCGAGAGTACCGCATGCGCTTCGGGCCTATCAGGCTTACCGATCCCTGAGCCGTACCCATGCGATAGGTGGTGGTTACCAGGCTGTACTGCTGCAGCTGTTCATCTTCCAGCTCATTACCGATCCGCACTGCCACGCTGCCGGGTTGTGCGGCACGATCGACGACGTGGATGATCACGTCTTCGTTCTCCATCAATTCGATCACACTGCGCATCTGGTCCGGGTCTTCGAATTCGGGCTGCTGTAACAGCTTTGGCGCTCCGGCGATGTGCACGGCCGATCCGTGATGGAGGGCGTCCAGGTTGCCGACCTGTTGCACGAACAGGCGCACCAGGGACGGTACGCGATTCGGATCATCGGAATGTACTTCCGGCAGGATCTCGTGGATCGCACGCAGGGGGCGCCCAGAGAGCCGCTCATGCAGGTAGCGGGCCACATCATCGACGGACTGACCATGTGGGATCGCAGGAGACTCGATGCTGATCGTTTGAATGATGTCAGAATCCAGCGTCAGGATCGCGAGCACCTTTTCGGTAGACAGACGGATCATGTCTACCCGTTGTACAAGGATGTCTCGCAGTTGTGGAATGCGGATCACCGCCAGGTGATCGCTCAGGGCACCAAGGATACGCGATGCGTCACGAAAGATCTGATCACGTGGACGCTGCGCCAGATCGTCGAGCCGGCGGGCTTCGTCTGGCGAGAGGCCTTCAAGCTCCATCAAGGAATCAACGTACAGCCGGTAACCTTTGTCGGTCGGCATCCGTCCGGCCGACGTGTGAGGATGAACCACGTAACCAAGTTCCTCAAGGTCGGCCATCACATTGCGAATGGTGGCCGCACTCAGATTGAGCTCGCGCTCCAGTTGCTTGGAAAGCGACCTCGACCCCACGGGGTTGGCCTGACGCACGAACGTGTGTACGATGGCACGCAGGATCGTCCGCTCACGGTCAGTGAGAGGTCGATCTGCGGAAGACGGTACGTAGAGCTGAGACATGGTTCCTAGAGGCGGATCACAGCTCCGTAATACTGCAGGAAGGCAAAGCCTTCGGCCTGAACGGCCCAGAAGGTGATCACGAGTCCCAGGATCGTGACGACGGTGAGTGTACCCAGAAGGTAGACGATCATCGGCGAGGCGTCGAACACGACCGAGGTGGCTCGAAGGGTACGCACCAGCGTCCACATTCCGGCCACGGTGATGATGGTAG
>JANJTN010000063.1 GCA_024711065.1 bacterium | reverse complement strand
CGTAAACAGGGATCCTGCATTCTGTACCCACACGGGAGCAGGCTGAGGACCGCCCTGCACATTTAGTGGCCACTCCTGATTATTCGGGTCGTACTGATCATCCGGAAACTGTGCCATGATCACAAGTATCTTAAGATACTCTTTGGATGGCATGTTCAAGCCGTTGCCGCGAAATGCCGTAGGCGTTATCGTGACTTGCTGCACACCGCCGGGGACACAGCCGTCACCTTGCATCGTAATGGGTGCTTGGGAATAACTCTCAGTGGTGATACTTGCTACAAACACAAGCAGGAACAGAAGTCTTGCCATGAGACCCTCCCTCAACGAAATGTGGACGACGACTAGTGGAGATGCGTCTTGCCTCTGTGGATGCGACCATCATCACCGTGATAACTCCAGAGGAGCAGACCGGAAGTCAGGCCGTCGAAAACATGCATAGTGAGACCTGAAGGGCCGGTGATACGATTCTCTTGCTGGAGTAGCCCCTGATACGAATAGAGCCGCAAGATGCCGTCGCCCCATGAGTCATAGGGGATGCTGATATGGTGCTCGAAGACGGTTAGAAGATCTTGCTCAGTAATCACTTCAGGAACTGAGACTGCAGGATCGCCATAGAATCCATGTACACATTGTACGCCCTGAATTCTAAACGACGAGCCGTGGTCGACCGATACTGTAGAGACGACTCCAAGCGAGTCATGGAGAAAATATCGATACGTCATCACAGTGTCTTTCACTCCATTCGAGTCTGGGTTGAGGATACGAAACTCAAGGAACGATAAGCAAGGCAAGACTTTCTCGAGAATTGGGTAGGCCGCAATGCCCTCGTACTGCATGTAACTGATACCCGACTGCGTTGTGTCTTTCGGATACACATCGCCTACAGTTGCGCACAACTTGAATCGAATGTTGTCTCTACTCCCGAACCGGACGTTTCCGTAAACATCGACCCTCCACTCCAGGTCAGGCTTGCCGTTGAGATCGCGATAGATGTGAAGTGTTCCAGCTGAGTCCGTGTAGTGGCTCTCGAGTGAGTACTCATAGATGGCCGTGATCTGTTGCGGTGAGTATCCGTAGTAGACGCGGATCAACGAGTCGCAGTAGAATTGCTTGGCACAGTGATCCTGCGCAAGAATCACTGGACCAGAGCAAGCAAGAATGATCAATGCTAGCACGCGAAGAAGTGTCATTAGTCGGCGGTGAGCGCTCACTTGGATATTCATTGCAGTGTGGTGAATACCATGGGTCGGCCTGCTTACATCTACAAGGTACGACGATCGTCGCCAACGCGCAGGGACAGTTTGGGTATTTAGCCCCTCGCCCCTACCAAGCCGCCAGTTCCTTCTCCCACCGACTCCGCAGCTTGTCCTGTCCTGCCGGCAGTCGGTCGATGGCGGAGGTGAGGAGCGTTCGTGCGCGGTCCAGCTGACCGCGATCCCGTGCCGCCATTGCGGCCTGCTGCAGTGATCGGGCAGAGAGCACATCGGCGTTCACTGCATGGGCATCAGTGGCGAGAGATTCCAGCTGACGTTGCGCGTCGGCATGGTTGCCGGCAATGCGGAGGCGCACGCCGATGTCGTACCGGAGGGAGAGCTGACGTGCGATCTCCGGCTCTGCTGCCAGAGCTGTTCGAAGACTGTCCACCTCGCGAAGGGCGCGTTGTGCCATGGGGCTCGACGAGCGCGCGGTAGCGCCGATCTGCGATGGATCCGCGGATGATGGGTCTGCAGTTCGGGACGTTGTCTCGGAAGGGCGAGGGCTGGCAGCGTCAGCCGTGTGCTGTGCCGATGGTTCGGCAGCGCCCGGCGTTGCAGACACTGCCGCCTCCGGCGGAATCGCTTCTACGGTAAGCGAGTACGGCGCGGTGTCCACGATCACCGGTGCATCGGGCTGCAGCAGGAACCACGCGGCCAGACTCAGCGCTGCACCGATCACGATCGCCGATCCGGCGATCCATCCATTGCGGCGGGGGGCAGGTGCAGATCCCCCTTCACGTTCCATGCGGGAGACGAGATCCTGTTCGACGGAGGCGAAGAAGTCCTCGCGTTCAGGGGTCGACACCAGGTCGTCCAGCAGGCGTTCTTCGGGCGGTGTGGGTTGCGGTTTCATGACAGGTCTTCCGGTGTCAGATTCAACAGGGATTGGAGTCTGGCTTTGGCGCGATTGACGCGCACCTTGGCAAGTGAGAGCGAGATGTTGAGTTGCGTAGCAATGTCTTCGTAGGACAGATCTTCGAAGTAGCGCAGCATGATCACGTCGCGGAATTCTGAGGGGAGTTCGTTTACGGCGCGCCGTACGTAGGAGGCCATCTGCAGGTCTTCGCTGTCCACAGCGTCTTCATCGATCATGGACTCGATCGCCAGTTCCTCCACCTCGGCCGGCACACGGTCGGCCACGGTGCGCGTATACACGCGCTGCGCCTGCCGCTTGGCGATAGAGAATAGCCACCGCGAGAATTCTCCGGGCTCGAACTGCTGCCGTTGTTCATACACGGCGGTGAACACGTTCTGAAACGCATCGCGAGCACCTTCTTCCTGGCCCACGATGCGGACGCAGTAGGCAAAGATCCGCTTGTGATAGCGACGGTAGAGCTCCCGAAACGCGGCCACATCGTTGTGGTCGCGTACCCGGAGGAACAGCTCGTTATCCGTATCGATCTGGTCCGTGGCGTTCATACGGCAGTATATGGCAGTTCCGGATGAAAAGGATACATCGGTCGTTGGTGTAACCAAAGGCTGGGGATGCGCTATGAACCCGACATCTGACCATAACCCACCAGTATGAGGTCCCTCATGGATCGTTTTCACCGTACTTCTGTGCCCGTCCTGTCGCTCCTATTGTTGCTGTTGGCTGCACCCCTGCTGCAAGCCAAGGAGAACGGCAAGGCCGGACGCACATCGCTCTCCAGCGCCGGTTGCGGCTCGTGCCATGCCGGCAGCGCCAGCGCCTCTGTTGGCGTCTCCCTGAGCAGCCCCGGCACACCCATCACCGTCCAGCCCGGCGGTACCGTGACCCTGACCATTGCCGTGGCCCATGCAACGGCCAAGGTGGCGGGCATCGATCTCGACGTGGCAACCTCGCCAACCGGTACGGCCGTCGGCACGCTTGCGCCGGGAGCCGGACTCAAGCTGGTGGGCACCGAACTGGTGCATTCGGCTCCAAAGGCCTTTGCCGGAGGTACGGCCACGTTCGCGTTCTCGTGGACAGCCCCCTCCCAGAGTGGCACGTATCACGTGCGTGCCGTTGCTCTGGCGGGCAATGGCAACGGAGCGGACGACAATGCCGACGTCTGGAACCGTCTACCGGACATCCAGATCACCGTCCAGGGCACACCTCCGCCGCCACCGGATCCCGGCACGATCACCGTAACCAATCCCACCGGCGGCGAGCGCTACCACGTTGGCGACACCGTGAACATCACCTGGAAGGCCACGGCCCCCATCGTGTTCATCCCCACGCTGCGCGAGTTGAAGGGGGCTAACCAGGTGCAGTCCGAAGACGAAGAAGATGAAAGCGACGAAGAAGATGAAAGTGACGAAGACGACGAGGACTCGGACGATGACGACGATTCTGACGACGACTCTGATGACGATTCTGACGACGACGATTCTGACGACGATTCTGACGACGACTCTGATGACGACGATTCCGATGATGACGATTCCGATGATGACGACGACTCGGACGACGACGACTCGGACTCTACCGGAACCGGTGGCGGCTCCGACACCACGGGCGGTGGCTCGGACACCACAGGCGGCGGCACCGGCGGGGGAACGGATACCACGGCTGCTGGCGCGATCGTGCAGATCGAGTGGAGCTCTACCGGACCTCAAGGACCGTGGAATCTTATCGTAGACAGCGTAGCCATGCGTGATGAGCGCTATCAGTGGATCGTACCCAACGTGCTGACCAATGATGCCTGGGTGAAGATCACGCGCAGGGATGCCGATACCGTGTTCGGCACCAATCCGCTGGCTTTTGCCATAGTGGCCGACGACAGCAGCACCGGAGGCGGCACCGATACCACCGGCGGTGCAGGCGGCGGAACGGACGACAGTACGTCCACCACCGGCAGCATCGTGATCGCGCGTCCGGCACAGGGCGAAACCGTACCGATGGGTGTGGCCTATCTCGTTACGTGGTCGTGCACGCAGAACCGCATCGTGGATCTGCAGTGGGACCAGTGTGGCGAGGGTTGGGTGACCATCGCTGAGGATGTGCAGGCCGCCAAGGGACGTCACGTCTGGAACGTACCCCAGCATGCCGATGGCTCGGCACGGATCCGCGTGGTGGATGCCGCGAATCCGGATCTGGTGCTGGAGGTGTCGAAGGTCTTCTTCCTGCGCAACGGTGTGACGTCGGTTTCCGAAGTCGACGCGTCCTTCACTGTCGCCCTCGCTCCCCAACCCGCCACGGCTGGTGAGGAACTGCACCTTCAGCTGCCCACGGGTTCTGCGGGTACGCTTACTCTCTGGTCGGTCCAGGGCGAGCAGGTGGTCGCACCGATCTCCACGGTTGGCGGCACCACCGATCTCCATCTGCCGGCAGGTCTTGCGCGTGGCGTGTACGTGCTCTCTATCGATCTCGGCCGTGGCGCTGTGAAGCAGATCCCTGTGTACCTGAACTAACTCCACAACGACTACCGTAGGACTACCATGACCTTGCGATTGATCTTGATCCTGACCTTGAGTGTAGTGGCAACGGTTGGCGCGACTGCCAACGACGATGGAAAGAACGGCCGCACGTCGAGACTGGGCGACGGCTGCGGCGACTGCCACGGCATCAGTGTCTCCACGGCCACCATGGTCACGCTTCTCGGTGGCAGCGCCGGCATGACCTTCGCTCCCGGCAGTACCACCAGCTTTACCATCCGTGTTGCCCACGCCTCCATGCCAGAAGCCGGCATTGGGATCGCCGTGGTGGATGCCATGGATACCGGAACCGAAGTCGGCACGTTGATACCCGGTGCCGGACTCAAGGTGAAGGGGGCAGCCGGCGAGCTGGTGCACAGTGCTCCCAAGGTGATGACCGACGGTGTGGCCGATTTTACATTCGAGTGGACCGCACCGGAAACGCCCGGCACGTACTACGTGCAGGCCATTGGCAATGCGGTGAACGGGAACGGCGAAGAAGACGATGCTGATGCCTGGGCATGGATGGATCCGATGCCCATTACCGTGAGCAGTACCAACGGGGTGGACGCCGAAGCTGACGTCCACCACCTTGGTATCGCTCCCAACCCCTGCCCCTCCGGAGCCCCCTTCACCTTGAGCGGTCTACCGGCCGATGCCGAGCGCGTGGTGCTCACGTCGGTACGTGGCGAGGTCCACTATGCACGAGCCATTCCGGCCGGACAGCCAAGCGTACCGTTGGAGGTTCCCTCGCTGCCGGCGGGTGCCTATGGTGTAGCGGTGTTCACGCGCAGTGGTGTGGTGCGCAGCGTGATGGTTGTGGTGGACTGAGAGAATCGAGTATGTTCGCCCCGAACCATCTAGAACGATCGAGGTGAGGAGGAACATGATGAAGCGATG
>JANJTN010000042.1 GCA_024711065.1 bacterium | reverse complement strand
CATCGGACAGCTGCGTTTCGGCGTGAACGTCTCGTTCACGATCTCGAGTTCGGATCCGGAGCCCGAACCCGACCGCCCGAGCATGGGCGTGCGGATCGACCGGGTAACGGCGCTCGACGATGCCGGACGCGAGTACGAGGTCAGCTCGATCAATGTCGAAGATGTGGCCTATACCGAGATGTTCCCGCTGGTACCCTACGTCTTCTATCCGGAAAAAGGCTCTACGCCCACAGCCGAGATGCAAGACCTGGGGGAATCCGTGGAAGGGGCTTTCGACCTGAACCGCCTGCCGCTGGACGCCATCGAGGTGAACCGAAACCTGCTCAACATCGTGGGTTCGCGCATGCAGGATGTTCCCCACGCCACCCTCACCATTACGGGAACCACCGACGGCAAGGACGAACTGAACGTGCCCGAACTCGGCAACCGCCGGGCACTCTGGGCCAAGGACTACCTGATCACCACCTTCGGCATCCAACCCGAGCGCATCGCCGTGCAGAGCCGCAACGTGTCCGAGCGTCCGTCGGCGCAGAACGACCCGGACGGTGTGGTGGAGAACCGCCGGATCGAACTCAGCAGCAACGTGCCGGACCTGCTCTCGCCGCTGACCATTGTTGGCGATAACCAACGCGTGGCCACGCCGGACGTGGTGATGTTCCATCCGTCGGTCAGCAACGCCGATACCGTGAAGAACTGGAATCTCAAACTCACGCAAGCCGGTCGCCCCCTGAAAGAGATCTCTGGCAATGGTGCACCCGACAAGGTCACCTGGGCCATCAAGCCCAACGACCTGAGCTCGGCACAGGTGCCGGTGGACTACGAGTTGGTGGTTCGCGATGCCGCCGGTCGCGAAGCCGAAGCCGTGGGAACGGTGCCGGTCGATTACCTGAGCAGTGTCCAGAAACGCACGGAGAATCTTGCCGATCGAACCGTGGACAAGTACTCCCTGATCCTGTTCGACTTCGACAAGGCCTCGCTCACCGACGACAACCGCCGCATCCTCGAGCAGTCCGTCCTTCCATCGATCAAGACCAACTCCCGCGTGAGCATTATTGGGTATTCGGACCGCATCGGCTCCGATGAGCACAATAAAAAGCTCTCCACGGAACGCGCGGCTACCGTTTCGGCGTTTCTGTCCCAACGCGCCAAGGATGCCTCTTATACCACCGTTGGCGTTGGGGAGTCCAGCGAGATCTTCCCGAACGGCAGTCCGATCGGACGCCAGCTTTCCCGTACCGTCCAAGTCATCGTGGAAACCCCACGCCGCTGATGTATCGTTACCTCGACCAGATCGACACCCCAGAAGACCTTCGCAAGCTGCCGGAATCGGCGCTCAAGGACGTTTCCGATGAGGTGCGCGAGTTCCTCGTAGACACTATTACCAAGGTGGGCGGCCACTTCGGAGCCGGCCTGGGCGTGGTGGAGCTGACCGTGGCTCTGCACTATGTGTTCAATACGCCGCACGACAAGATCGTGCTGGACACCGGACACCAGGGATATCCGCACAAGATCCTTACGGGTCGCAAGAACGAACTACACACGATCCGTCAGAAAGGGGGCTTGTCGGGCTTCCTGAAACGCTCCGAGAGTGGTTACGACGACTTCGGTGCCGGCCATGCCACCACGTCCATCTCGGCAGCTCTGGGAATGGCGGCCGCGCGAGATCAGCTTAAGGAAGACTACAAGGTGGTGGCCGTGATCGGAGACGGTGCCATGACGGGCGGTCTGGCCTATGAGGCCATGAACAACTGCGGCGTGTACAAGAGCGATATTCTGGTGGTGCTGAACGACAACCAGATGTCCATCGCTCCGAACGTTTGGGCCCTCTCCAACTACTTCAGCGAGATCTTCGCCTCCCCCACAGCACGCAAGCTGCGCAACCGTATCTACCACATGACGGAATCGCTCGACGACCTGGGCGATCGGATCCGCAAAACGGTCCACCGCGTAGAAGGCGGCGTCAAGGCCGTGCTCACACCGGGCATGCTGTTCGAAGCCCTGGGCTTCAAGTATTTCGGCCCGGTGAATGGACACAATGTGGATGCACTGGTCAAGATGCTCAAGGACCTTCGAGAGATCAAGGGTCCGGTACTGCTCCATACCATCACTCAGAAGGGCAAGGGGTACGGTCCGGCCGAACGCGACAAGCAGTTCCTGCATGCCATTGGCAAGGTAGACAAGATCACGGGCAAGGCCGTCAAGAGTGCAGCGCCTCCGAAGCCTTCGTTGCCCAAGTATCAGGACGTGTTCGGTGAAGCTCTGGTCGAGCTCATGGCAACCAATCCCAAGGTGGTGGGGATCACCGCGGCCATGCCTGACGGTACCGGACTGGACATCGTGCAAAAGCACTATGCCGAACGTGTCTACGACGTGGGCATTGCCGAGGGCCATGGCGTTACCTTCGCCGCCGGACTCGCCACCCAAGGCGTGGTACCGGTGGTGGCCATCTACTCCAGCTTTCTCCAGCGTGCCTTTGATCATATTGCCCACGACGTGGCCCTGCAGCACCTGCACGTGGTGTTTGCCCTAGACCGCGCCGGCGTGGTCGGCGCCGACGGACCTACCCACCACGGCGTTCTGGATCTCGGCTACCTGCGTCTGATCCAGGGTATGGTGGTAATGGCTCCGAAGGACGAGCAGGAATTGCGCGACATGCTCTATACGGCCGTGAACACCTACAAGTCCGGTCCGGTCTCCATCCGGTATCCACGCGGCGAAGCCCTTGGCGTTCCCATGCGCCCCATGCAGCCCGTCGAGATCGGCAAGGCAGAAACGCTTCGCTCCGGCTCAGACGTTGCCCTTGTGGCGATCGGCAACATGGTAGACCACGCCGTCAAGGCGGCTGAGCAACTCGCAGCCGAAGGCCTGCATGCCGAAGTGGTCAATGCCCGCTTCGTGAAACCGCTGGATACGGCCATGCTGGACGACCTGGCCCTGCGTATCGGTCGCATCGTGACCATCGAGGACGGTCAGAAGCAAGGGGGCTTTGGCAGCGCAGTAGCCGAGTATCTGGCTCAGCACCACGGTCGGTCAGCGGACCTGTTGATCCACGGTATCGACGATATCTACGTGGATCACGCTACGCAGCAGGAACTGTGGCAGGATCTGCACCTGGATCCCGCCGGCATCGCTGAGGTGGCCAAGGATTTTGTGGCCGATTGCGTGATCAAGCGAGCGCTGCAGTAGAGAAATTTCAGACCTATTCCCTATCTTTGTTGCTCTATGATCTCGTAGCTCAGCTGGCTAGAGCATTTGACTTTTAATCAAAGGGTCCTGGGTTCGAGTCCCAGCGAGATCACGCAACGCCGCGTCATCCATGGATGGCGCGGCGTTTTGCGTTTACTTGACTGCGGGTACCCAGCCCCCTCCCAATGCACGATAGAGACGAATGAGGGCACGCAGTTGGTCGGCGCGGGCGGCGACTTCGTCCTGCTGAGCGGACAGCAGCGATC
>JANJTN010000040.1 GCA_024711065.1 bacterium | reverse complement strand
GATTCTTGGCTTCTTCGGCCACCGTCATCACCGGCGTAAGGATCGTGATCACCAGGATCAGTGCGGCAGTGATCACCGTCAGCAGCAGGTCCTTGAGCCGGTACAGGATGAAGAACTTGGGTGTCGGGATGTGAAAGATCGCATTCAGGCCGGTGCGCATCGAACTGAACAGAGCCGACGACAGCCAGAGCAGGATCGCGCCGGCGATCCACCCCGTTACGGTGCGGTAGTGGAAGACCGCACCGAGTTCGTAGATCACGTTCGTGATGGCCTGGGTGGCCTCGATGTTCTGCGGCAGCAGCTGTTCCAGGAACACGCGGACGGTCTCTTTCGCCTGCCCCTCGTCGATCAGTCCGGACAATGCGCTGATCACCAGCAGGATCAGCGGGATCATACAGATCAGCTGGTTAAAGGCAATACCGGCCGAGAGAAGAAAGATGTGGCGTTGGTCCGTGATGTCTGCGAAGTCGTAGACAACATTCCACCACCCCTTCAGCCGTTGCCGAAAGGTCTTTGTTCGCTTGGTCTGGGGTGATTCCACGGCACAAAATTACACCCGGAGCATCGTCGGCATGGTACGAGCCCCCTACTTTTGTCGGGTGAAGCCGTTCCTACCTCCGCTACCCATCGTGCTCGTTTGGCTTGTGACTCTCTGCTGCCTGACGTCCTGTGCCATGAAGGTAGCACCCACCGGCGGTCCGGTAGACCGTACCCCAACCGAGGTGGCCTCCACGGATCCCGCGAACGGTGCATTGAACGTGAGCGAGCGAACGCTCACGATCAGGTTCACCAGTTATGTGGACCGCGGCGTGCGCAATGCCATCGTGATCCAGCCAAAGGCGCGGTTCACCAGCAGCTATGCCGGTAACGAGATCGAGGTCACGTTCGAAGACGAGCTGTTACCAAACACCACGTATACGGTCACACTCGGCACGGACTGGAAGGATATGCGTGGGAACAGTCCGACGCAGGCCATGTCGGTGACGTTTTCGACGGGACCCGAGATCGACACCGGGGCGATCACCGGCACGGTCTCGGGAGCAGAACTCCGCAATATCAAGGTGCTTGTGTACGCTGGTGCCGATACTCTCGGACCCGCCTTCAATCCGATGCAACGCTTTGCCACATACGTCATGCCTGTTGGCTCGGCCGGTGTCTTCACTGTGGCCGGGTTGCGAGATGGTGCCTACCGCTTGGTGGTCGTTCAGGATGGCAACAGCAATGATCTGCTCGACGTGAATGAGTCGTATGCCATGGCAATCTCCGACATCGACATTCGGCAAGGGGCTCGCCAGCGCGTAGAACTCGTGCTCGGCCCGTCCCTCTCCAAGATGCGCGACGATTCGATCGCTGCTGCCACACCGCCCGATACAACGCAGCGCGACACCAGCGCGCGCGACACCACCAAGCGATCGATCGAGCCAGGGAGTATCGAGGGGACGTTTCAGGACTCTCTGGACCTGAAAGGTCCGTATCTTTTGAGATTCAAGGAGGCGTCCGGATCCGTAACAGCGGTCGTACGGGTTCGGAGTGGGGAATCTTGGCGTGTAGAGGCGATCCCGCCCGGCACGTACAGCATGGATCTGGTGATCGATGCGAACCGGAACGACCGCTATGATCACGGAATGCCATTTCCGTACGCCTTTGCAGAGCGCATGGTGCCGATCTCCCGATCGGTCACGGTGCGGTCGCGTTGGACAAGCGAGGGAGTGGCTGTGGTCGTCAAGTGATCCAGCACAGTACTCGGAGGTGTCCATGTCGTCACGATCACCCATGATCATGATCGCCGTTGCGATCTTGTTGGTGTTGTCCGTAACACCGGGATCTGCTACGGAGTATACGATGCGCCCCGTTACCACGGGCATGTGGGTACCTTGGGAAATGCGTCTGGGTCCGGATCAAATGCTCTGGACCACGGAACGCAACGGCGTGATCAGCCGCGTGAATCCCGAGACCGGAGAGCGCGTCACACTCCTTGATCATTCCGAGCAGACCGGCGACTACGGCGAAGGCGGCATGCTGGGTCTCTGCCATCATCCGGATTTCCCGGATTCGCCGTATGTGTACGTTACCATCAACTATGCCGAGAACTGGCGAGCCTCATATCGAACGCTGGAGCGTTGGACCTACGACGCACAGCTGCAAAAACTGACAGATCGGCGAGAACTCCACCGTTTCTCTCCAACGGCGTGGGCGCACCAGGGTGGACGTCTGGCGTTTGGTGTGGATCGCAAGCTGTACATGACGACCGGCGAGAATGGCGACATGCAGTGGGCGGCACAAAGCGACACGTCAAGTCTTGGAAAGGTACTTCGCTTCAATGCCGATGGTTCCATCCCGTCAGACAACCCGATCCCGGGCAACCCGATGTGGTGTAAGGGGCTTCGTAATCCGCAAGGACTGTTGATCATGGACGATGGTCGGATCTTCACGTCAGAGCATGGCGTTGCTATCGAAGACGAGATCAATCTGATCCGAAAAGGCGGCAACTACGGTTGGCCCGAAGTGGAAGGTCCCTGCGACGAGCCCTGGGAACAGGCATTCTGTGACTCCGTGCAACCATTCGATCCGTTCTTTAGCTCGGGAACGATCACGACGTGGGCCATGAGCGACATGGCCTACTACAATCACGATCGCTTCCCGGAACTCAAGAACGCGATCCTGCTGGCAACGCTTCGGCATAACTCGTTGTATGTGTTGCACCTGAACGCAGCACGCGATCGCGTGGACTCCGTAACGCGCCTGCTCCACTACTCCGTTGGGCGTCTGAGAGACATCGCCGTCACTCCGGATGGACGCATCTTTCTCTCAACAAGCAACAACGGCGACCTATACGCCGTGGATCCATTCCCGATCGAGAACGACGACCACATTTACGAACTACTTCACCTACCACCTGACTCGCCTACAACGCTCGTGGGTCCGGCAGATACCGTGCGTATCACGTCGTTTGAGAAGGAGCACGTCTTTCTGACCACTACGGTCACCAACACCGGCACAACGCCAACAACGATCACCGAGATCGTGCAGATGACGCCAGGACCGGTGGACGATTCGCACTGGAATCAGCCCTTCATCATCATGCCCGGCGTATCCTACACCATTCATCTGCAGTACCGACCATGGGACTTCGGCGTGCATGATGGACATCTGCGTCTGGTCTCTGATAACTCGAACGACGTCGACATCTATGTCCAGGGGACTTCGTTGCCGTCCAAGCCGTATCCCTTTACCCTGCGATCCGTCACCTCCAACCTTCAGCGTCCATACGAGATCCAATGGGGTGCCGATCAAACCATCTGGTCCACCGAGTCGGAGGGCGTCGTTCGCCGAACCGATCCGGAAACAGGAGCCTCGTCGGTCATTCTCGACCTTCGCTCGTCGGTAGTCACCCAGGGTGAAGGGGGCTTGCACGGAATGGCCCTTCATCCATCGTTCGCAGATTCACCCTACGTGTACCTGGCTGTGACCCGGCAAACCGAACCGGATCCCGCGTATCGAGCGATCGAGCGGTGGCGATACGATCTTGCCGCCAATGCGCTGACCGGCTCTCAAGAGATCTTCCGTTGGGCTCCGTCGTCAACCGCCCATCAGGGATGCCGTCTCGTCTTTGGTGCCGACGGTATGCTGTATGTTACATCGGGTGATCTGGATGCAGACAACTCCGCGGCACAGAATACCGATCGGCCATATGGCAAGGTCCTTCGCCTCCGGCCTGATGGCACGATCCCTTCGGACAACCCGATCCCGGGAAACCCGATGTGGTCTCTCGGACACCGCGATCCGCACGGGCTTGCCGTACTTCCCGATGGCACGATCTACTCCACAGAGATCGGCGATGGCGGAACGGACGAGATCAACGTGATCAGGCGCGGCGCCAACTACGGTTGGCCGATCGTACAGGGTCCGTGCGATGAGCCCTCGGAGCAGGAGTTCTGCGACTCCGTCAAGCCCACTCCTCCGCTGTATCATTCGGCCGCGGCAGGATCCGATGGGTACAGCGATGTTGTGCTGTATGGTAGTGACCGGTACCCTTCATTCGCCAACAGCCTGCTCGTTGCTACACTCGATCGGTCATCGCTGGTACAGATGCAGTTGTCGGAAGATGGTACGGCGGTCGACTCCGTCGTGCCCTGGTTCATCAACGGCGTGGGCCGTGTTCGCGATGTTCTGGTGAGTCCTGACGGACGGGTCTTCTTCTGCACCAGCAACCGAGATCCACAAGCGCAAGCCCCCTTCCCGCTTCCGACGGATGACCACATTTACGAAGTGATCCCTGTTGGCGAAGCGACCAATGCGATCCTCCAGGGTCCGGACACGGTTTCGGTGAATGGCGTTGTTGGTCAAACACAGGCCGTTCGAGCCATGGTGTCCAATATCGGCCCGACCCCCACGCTGATCTCCGAACTGGAGCGGATTCCTGCAGATGCACCGATCGAACCGGTACCATCTCAGACACCGTTCGTGATCATGCCTGGGATGGACTACCCTATTGAGTTGTTGTATCGTCCTCTCACAGCCGGACAGCACGAGGGTGTGATCCGTCTGCACTCCGATCATTCGTTGAGTCTGGATCTGTTCGTGAAAGGGTTCGCGACCGTGTCCAGTGTTGATCTGCAGCCAGCCCACGAGGCACTGTCCGTGATCCCCCAGCCATTCACCGCTTCGGTTCGCATATCGCTTCCGGAAACGCTCGGCGCGTCTGTGGTTCGGATCATGGATCTGGAAGGCCAGGAGGTCTGGTCCACTGCAACAACGGATTCGCGCGTGCTGATGTGGGATGGAAGAGACAAGAGTGGTTACACCGTTGTCCCTGGAACGTATGTTCTTGTGGCCACCGATGGGCGCTCCACCTATCGGGCTCTCATCGTCCGTGTCTCCCCGTAACGTTCAAGATCGATCGTCCTTATGTGATACTCTCTCTGCATTGAAAGGCCATATGAAACGGAACGCAGTGGTAGGCGTCTTGCTCCTCATGTTTCTGTTCATTCCCGGACAGGCACAGATCTTTACGTTTCGTGAGGTAGCCACCGGGCTACGGATCCCGTGGGAGATCAAGTGGGGTCCGGACAACCAACTCTGGTGCACGGAGCGCGCCGGCGTGGTCAATCGCATCGACCCCGAGACGGGCAACCGGCAGGTGATCCTGGATCATCGCGGATGGGTGGTGGAAAGTGAAGGGGGCCTTTGTGGACTCTGCTTTCACCCGTCGTATCCGGACTCTCCGTTCGTATACCTGAGCATCAACTATCGTCAGACAGACGATGTGCTCTATCGCACCATCGAGCGCTGGCGGTTCGATCCCGATCTACAGCAACTCACCGACCAGCAGGAGTTGTTCCGCGTGTCGCCGGCCGGCTGGGGACACCAGGGCGGGCGTCTGCTCTTCGGTCCTGATGGCATGCTGTACGCTACGTCGGGCGACAACCATACCGACGGCTGGAACGCCCAGGATGTGAACAGTCCCACCGGCAAGGTCCTGCGCTTCAATCCGGATGGATCGATCCCTGCCGACAATCCGATCCCGGGTAATCCTCTCTGGAGCCTCGGTCATCGCAACCCACAGGGTCTGGCCATCTTGCCGAATGGCAACATCATCTCCAGCGAGCACGGCAACATCATCGAAGACGAAGTGAACCTCATCCGGAAAGGGGCCAACTACGGCTGGCCCGGTACCGAGGGTCCATGCGATGAGCCGTACGAGATGCCGTTCTGCGATACCGTGGACGTGACCGAGCCCATTTACAGCTCGGGCCGAGAGGACACGGATGCCTTCAGTGATCTGGTGTACTACAACCACGAGCGATTCCCCGAGTTCCAGAATTCACTGCTGCTCACATCGCTCAAGAAGAGCACGCTCTATCAGTTGCACATGAATGCCACGCAGGATGGAGTGGAGTCCGTGACACCACATTTCCAGTTCGCTGTTGGTCGCATCCGAGATATCGCGGTCTCTCCGGACGGACGCATCTTCCTGTGCACCAGCAATCGCGATCCCAATCACTACGGACAGTTCCCTCTCGTGAATGATGACCGTATCCTGGAGATCGTCTATATCGCCGAGGGTGCTCGACCACAGCTGGTCAAGGAAGAAGACACGGTGTACGTGGTCACCAAGGAAGACTCCACGGTCACCTTCACCACGAACGTGACCAACGTGGGCAACGCTCCGACCACCATCATCCGCATCGACCGTATCATCGAGGAGGGACCGATCGGCGAAGCCCATTGGAAGAAGCCTTTCGTGATCGAACCGGGTATGACCTATCCGATCGAAATGCGCTACTACCCCTGGGCACCGGGTGAGGACAAGGGACATCTGCGGCTGATACCGAACAACGCACCACCGGTGGACATCTACATCCGTGGAACGGCCATCACCAGCGTAGACGAGATCGAACGCACGGCTGCTCCTGTCTTCCCGAACCCGTTCACCTCCCGACTGCAGATCACGCCCCCTTCCACCATGTCGGACTGCACGATCACGATCGTTGACCTGCTTGGTACGACCGTCTGGAGAATGCAGACAACTGGTGGGGCACCGATCACCTGGGATGGACGGACTGCGGCGGGCCTCGCTGCGGCCCCCGGAACATATGTGCTGACCATTTCGGATCGGCGTTCTTCGACGAGTTTCCTCATTCAGCGACTGAACCCGTGATCTCCTCTCCATTCGTCCGATCCTTGATACGGCACCTCGCTCTGTTTACTGTGCTTGCAATGATCCTTGGCGGATCGTTCAACGCAAAGGCGCAGTATAGTTTCTCGTATCGCTCTGTGGCCAAGGGGCTGGTGGTACCGTGGGAGATCGAGATCGGTCCCGATGGTACCATGTGGACGTCCGAGCGGGCCGGCGTACTCAGCCGTATCGATCTGGAGACTGGCGCCAAGAAGGTTCTCCTGGATCTTCGCGACTCGGTCTTTTTCGTTCCTGTAGAGCTCGGGATGCTGGGCTTTACATGGCATCCGGACTTCCCCGACTCTTCGTACGTCTACGTTGCGCTTGTCTATGGCTCGAGTCTGGAGACGTCCTATCGGGTAGTGGAGCGCTATACCTATGAGAACGACTCTCTGGTTCGCCCCGTGGAGATCCTCCGTCATCAACCCATCCACCCAATTCACAATGGGTGCCGCCTTAAGATCGGACAGGATCGGAAGCTGTACGTCACCATGGGTGATACACCCAACATGAATAACGCGGACCAGGACGTTGGGTTGGAAGGCAAGGTGTTGCGCATGAATCTGGATGGTTCCGTTCCGGATGACAATCCGGTTCCCGGGCACCTGCTGTTCACGAAGGGACATCGGAACGTCCAAGGCTTTGTGCAGTTACCCAGCGGCGCCATCTTTACCTCCGAGCATGGAAGCGATATCGAAGACGAAGTGAACCTGCTCTCCCGCGGTCAGAACTATGGTTGGCCCTACGTGGAAGGCCCCTGTGACCAACCCTGGGAATTCGACTATTGCGACTCGGTCAACGTGACTCCTCCGGTCTGGAGCTCCGGTCAAGGTACGATCGCTCCGTGTGGACTGGAGTACTACGACCACGAGCGCTATCCATTCCTTCGCAACTCCTTGCTGCTCTCCTGGCTCAAAGGCAGTGCACTGGCTCAGCTGAAACTGAATGAGCGTCAGGATTCCGTGGTCTCCACTACAGAGTTCCTCAGACGATCTGTTGGCAGGATCCGAGACATTGCGATCACTCCGGACGGACGGATCTACGTCTGCACCAGCAACCACGACGCCAACGTGTACTTCCCCTTCCCTGCCCCGGACGATGATCAGATCCTGGAGCTGATCCCGGTGCCGGATACGGCCCTGCCTGTGGCCGTTGCTCCGGATACCCTGCGAGTACAGGCGTTCCCTGGTGATGAGGTCGTGTTCCCGATTCCCTTCAGCAACGAAGGGCTTGGCCAGCTTCGGGTTGACGGCATCTGGAAGCGAGACACCACTCCGATCGATGGAGCACCGTGGCGCGGCACCATCACGATCGTGCCCGGCACCACGTATAACCTCCCGGGCGTCTTCGCTCCCACCGAACATGGCGAGTGGATCGGTCACCTCTGGATCCCCACGCAACGCACCGGCATTCACAGTGTGTATGTGCACGCCGACACGTGGGTAGGCATGCTGGCTCCCGTTCGTGATACGGTGATGGTCTCCACGCCGCCGGGTTTTGGGCGGACCTTCAAGGTGCGGTTCGAGAACATCGGCGTCCGCCCAATTGAGGTGAAAGGGGCCGAGGTCACGGGTCCCGACCGTGACCACTTCAGCGTCATCAACGTCCCGTCCGTCACTCTCGAACCCCAGCAGACAACCGACCTTACCATTCGCTACCTCCCTACCGAGCCGGGCGATCACGAGGCCACGGTGCGAGTGCACACATCTGCCTACCGAGACACCGCGGCTCTCGTGCTGGCGTCTAGCCGCACTACCTCGGTCGCCTCTGCCGAAGCCGATGATGCCTTGCTGGTCTATCCCAATCCCTCGTCATCTGCGGTAACCATTCGACTGCCGGACGACGTGGATCAGGGCAGCCTCTCCATCCTCGATGCGTTCGGCAACCGCGTCTTCGAGACCACGGTCGTGGGTAAGCGAACCTTCATCTGGAACGGACGGTCACGGTCTGGCCGCAGACTGGCCAGCGGTCTGTATGTTGTGGCACTCTCTACGCCCTACGGCGTGTACCACAGCCCCCTTCAACGTGTGCGATGACCATTCTGATCGACGAGCAGATCCCGGGTCTTCCTGAGCGATTGGCAGACCTTGGTGAAACGCGCACATTCGTTGGCCGTGCCCTCACACGACAGGACCTGATCGACTCCGAAGCCGAGATCCTGCTGGTTCGCAGTACGACTCTGGTGAATGGGGCTCTGCTGCAGGACACGCCGGTGCGATTTGTTGGCAGCGCTACAGCTGGTGTCGATCATGTGGACGCAGCGTGGCTGCGGGATCATCACACCGCCTTTGCCTATGCGCCGGGCTCCAATGCGCCGGCCGTGGCGCAGTATGTGCTTACGGTGATCGATCGGTTACGTGCGTTTCGGGGGCACACGCTTGGCATCGTTGGATTCGGCCACGTTGGGTCGCGTCTGGCGGCGGCCGCCGAACAATTGGGTATGAGCGTTCTTGTGAACGACCCTCCGCTACTGGAGGTCGGTGCTCTCATGCGACCGCACACCGATCTGCTGGATCTACTCCGACGATCCGATGTTGTGTCGTTGCATGTACCGATCACGCACGACGGTGCTCATCCTACGCACCACCTCTTGAATGCCGAGACCTTGACGTCCATGCGGCCCGGCACGCTACTGATCAACACGGCTCGCGGCGGCGTGATCGACGAGGCCGCCATCCCAGATCACATCGACCTCGTCGTAGATGTGTTCGAAGGCGAGCCTATTCTCCAACGTTCTACCGTAGAGCGCGCGTTGATCGCTACGCCGCACATTGCCGGCTACACCGTTGATGCCAAGCAACGTGGCGCGGATGCCATTGCTTTCTCTCTTCGCTCTTTTCTCAAGGGGGCTCACCCGTCATCCCGCGAACGAAGTGAGCGGGATCCCACCATAGAGCAGCGAGCAACGAGTAGCGAGCAGCGAGCAGCCGAAGATGAGCAGCGAGCACAGAGCAGCGAGCAGAGAGTCATCACGCCAGACCCACGTCGCTTGCAGAGCGATCTCAAGAGCGCGTGGTTAGCAGACCCTACGCCGGAGACGTTCGATCGGTGTCGGAAGGCGTACGTGCTTGTTTAGGACAACGTTTGAGGAATTCAACATTTGAACGTTTGAGGAAGGCGACCCTTCAAACGTTCAAACGTTCAAATGTTCAAACGTTCAAACGTTAGAACCGCGGCTGGTCGCGGTACACGTCAAACGTTGGTGCTGCTACGTCCTTAGGACTCAGCTTTGGCACATTCGTCTTCCACTGAATGCCAAGCTCGGGGTCCAGCGGGTGCAAGCCCCCTTCACCAGACGGATTGTAGTAGGCCGTACACTTGTAGATCACATCGGCTTCCGCCGAGAGCACGCAGAATCCGTTGGCAAAGCCGGGAGGGATCCAGACCATGCGTCCGTCGGAGTCATCCAGATCGATCGAGACGTGCTGTCCAAAGGTGATCGAGTCTTTGCGCACATCTACTTCTACCAGCTGGATCGCACCACGCAGGCAGATCAGCAGCTTACCCATGGGGGCATCGTACTGATAGTGCATTCCGCGGATCACGCCTTGTTCCGATCGCGAGTGATTGTCCTGCACGAACCCCGTGATGCCCAGTGCCTCCAGCTCCGAGGCGCGGAAGAGCTCTTCGAAGTACCCGCGATCGTCCGCAAACCGCTTGGTCTGCAGTTCCAGTACACCGTTCAGATGGTAGGCGACTTCGATCATGGTAGGGGCGAGGGGCGAGGGGCGAGGGGCGAGGGGCGAGGGGCGAGGGGGGCGCGACCTGTCGCATGGGCGCGACCTGTCGCATGGGCGCGACCTGTCGCATGGGCGCGACATGTCGCGCCCTTACTGGAGGCGCAGCCCCTCTTCGAGGAGTTCGTTGACCTTGTTCATGGAGGAGGCTTCGGCGTAAAAGCGGAGCAGTGGTTCGGTACCGGAGGCACGGATCACCAGCCAGGCGCCGCCGTCCACGGTGAACTTGTAGCCGTCGCGGTCGTCGATGTGGAGCACGTTGTAGCGTCCGATCTTGACGGGCTTGCGGGCGCAGGCCTTGAGCAC
>JANJTN010000017.1 GCA_024711065.1 bacterium | reverse complement strand
GCGGTGCAGTGGGCCGGTGTGTCGGTATCCGACCCGTTGATCGCTGTTGCGATCTATGGTCTGCTGGGTACGCTGGTGTTAACGGCATGGCTGGGCGAACGCTTTCTGTGGCTGTATCGATCGGCGGCGGCGGGACGACAGATTCACAACGATGCCCTGTCCGGCGTGCTGGCGGCTCCCCTGCGGTTCTTTGATAGCACACCAATGGGGCGTGTGCTGAACCGCTTTGCGCGCGACATGGAGGGCGTAGACGATCACCTGGCCTGGAACTGGGAGCAGAGCTTTAAGTCGCTCTCGCAGACGATTGGCTCGCTGATCCTGATACTGGCGGTGTTACCGCTGGTCACGGTGGTGCTGGTGCCGGTGCTGGTGGTCTACTATCGCCTGCAGAAGGACTATCGCACGGCCGCTCGCGAAGCCAAGCGACTGGAGTCCGTGGCGCGTTCTCCGCGCTATGCCCACTTCAAGGAGCTGGTCACGGGACTGGACGTGATCCATGCGTTCAGTCGTGAAGCCTACTTCATGGACACCTACTATTCCATTCTGGGAGCCTTCCAGCGCCAGTTCTGGAACAGCATCATGCTCAACCGGTGGTTCTCGGTGCGCGTGCCGCTCATCAGTGGTCTGGTGAGTGTGGCCACTAGCATCGGTATCGTGCTGCTGGCGCGGGAAGGGGCGATCTCCACCGGCATCGCCGGTGTCGTGCTCACCTATGCGCTGAGTTTCTGGTGGAGTCTGAACTGGACCATTCGCGCCTTCAGCGAAGTGGAAAGCCGCATGACGTCCGTTGAACGTCTCCGCTCCTACGGCCACCTGACGCCGGAGCCACAGACCACTACGGCAAGCCCCCTTCCAGAGCAGACGCGATGGCCCACGGAGGGTGCCGTGTCGATACGAGGCTTGAGCGTGCGCTATGCGCCGAATCTGCCGTTAGTGTTGCAGGAGGTCTCGTTCGACGTTCCGGCACGGGCCAAGGTGGGCATTGTAGGGCGCACCGGTTCGGGCAAGAGTACGTTGTTCCAGACGCTGTTCCGGTTCATCGAACCGGCGGCCGGGCAGATCCTTGTTGATGGTGTAGACATCACCTCCGTGCCCTTACCTCGGCTTCGAAGAAGCGTGGCCATCATTCCTCAGGATCCGACGTTGTTCATTGGCACGGTCCGCAGCAATCTGGACCGATTCAATGAGTGCACGGACGATGAGGTGTGGACCGCTCTGCGGCGTGTGCACCTGCACGATCACGTGCGCCACTTGCCCGGCGGGTTGTTGGCCACCGTTACTGAAGGGGGCTTGAACTTCTCGCAAGGACAACGTCAGCTGCTCTGCATGGCCCGCGCCATTCTGATGGACGCGCGTGTGATCGTCCTTGATGAAGCCACCGCTTCCGTGGACCTTGAGACGGACGCCCTGATCCAGCGCACCATTCGTGAAGAGTTCGCGGACGTTACGGTGCTCGTCATCGCCCACCGTCTGGAGACCGTTGCCGATGCCGACCTGCTGATCGAGCTCTCCCACGGGCGCGTCGTGAAGGTCAGTCCGGCTTCTTGATCTCGACGATGCGCTTGTTGTCCGAGAGACGGTGCCCCTTCATGTGCACTTCGAGTACGGAGGGAAACCAGCCGGATTCGTCGGTCTTGACGTAGATGGACTCTAAGCGAGCAATGTCGTTGTTGATGCGGGTGAGGGCTACCCATTTGCCGTCGCGCTTGGTCACGCGGATCTTGGTACCGTCGGCACGCATCACGAACTCCAGGGAGTCACTTCCCCATCGCTTCTCTACGTCGATGCCGTAACCCTTCCAGCGCTCCACCCAGTTGAGTTCGTCGCGGCGTCCTTGTTCCTTGATGAGCACCCAGTACACATCCACAGGGTCGTCTTCGGCCAGGCGCCCACCTTCGGTCACGGCATCATAGACCACGATGTCGGCGTCCTTGCTCCGGTCGATCCGAAACAGCCGATGCTGCTGTCGCTCGCCGGCGGCAGCCAGCACGGTGATCGAAGCCAGCAGGATCAGTAGGTAGCGCATGGTGCAAGATCGCTAATCCGAGCTACCAGATGTTCACTTCGGGATGAAGTTCCACGTCAAAGTGCGCCTGCACGCTGGAGCGGATCTCGAGTGCCAGTGACAGGATCTCGGCACCGGTGGCACCACCGTGATTGACCAACACCAGTGCCTGACGATCATGCACTCCGGCAGCGCCGTGCCTGGCCCCCTTCCATCCACACTGATCGATCAGCCAGGCAGCCGGAAGTTTGACGGTGCCATCGGCCTGCGGATACGATGGAACTTCGGGGTGTTGGGAGTGGATGCGCGAGAACGTCTCGGCATCGACGACCGGATTCTTGAAGAATGACCCGGCATTACCGATCTCGGCAGGATCCGGCAGCTTGCGCCGGCGAATGGCGACCACCGCCTCATATACATCACGGATGGTCAGCGGCGCATGGTGCTGCAGAAGCTCTTCGGCAACATCCTTGTACGAGGTGTGCAGCCGGTGCGGGTGATCGGTCAGCTGGCAGGTTACCGACGTGATCACATACTGGTCGCGAGCCTCTTCCTTGAAGATGCTCGTGCGATAGCCAAAGTGGCATTGATCCTTCGTAAAGACCACTTCCTCCAGCGTCTGTCGGTGCACCGCCGTCAGCTGCACGAAACACTGCTCCTGCTCCACACCATAGGCACCAATGTTCTGCATGGGAGCAGCACCAACGGTGCCAGGGATCAGCGCCAGATTCTCCAAGCCGCCCAGGTCCTGGTCCACACACCACGTCACCAGATCATGCCAGCGTTCGCCGGCTGCAGCGGTCACCCGAAGATCGTCCAGTGCGATGCCGCGCAGCGCCACACGGATCACCGGATGCTCGACGTTCTGGGTAACAAGGATGTTCGAGCCCCCTCCCAAGATGCGCGCATCGGGATACCGGCGAAGGGCCTCCCGAAGTTCGTCCACCGTTCCCACGGTGATCAACCGTTCACATACGGCCGACACACCAAAGGTGGTGAAGGGGGCTAGTTGGGCGTGTTCGACGTCGGTCACGCGTGCGGACCCAGCATGTCTTCCGGGCGAACCCACTGATCGAACTCATCCGATGTGAGGTGGCCCAGTTCCATTGCGGACTCTTTGAGCGTGATCCCCTTCTTGTGGGCATTCTTGGCGATGGCAGCGGCCTTGTCGTAGCCGATGTGCGGATTCAGCGCCGTCACCAGCATCAATGTGTTCTGGTTGTAGTAGTTCAGTCGGTCCACATTGGCTTCGATCCCCACGGCGCAGTGTTCATTGAACATCACACAGGTGTCGGCCAGGAGCCGTGTACTTTGGAGCACGTTGTAGATGATCACCGGCTTGAAGACGTTCAGTTCGAAGTTGCCGCTCGCTCCGCCCACGTTCACGGCCACATCGTTGCCAAAGACCTGGGCGGCCACCATGGTCATGGCTTCGCTTTGCGTGGGGTTCACCTTGCCCGGCATGATGGACGAGCCCGGCTCGTTCTCCGGAATGGCGATCTCGCCCAGGCCGCAGCGTGGACCGGACGCCATCCAGCGAACGTCGTTGGCGATCTTCATGAGCGACGCTGCGAGTGTCTTGAGGGCTCCATGCAGGAACACCAACGCATCGTGCGCCGCCAGAGCTTCGAACTTGTTGGGGGCACTCACGAAGGGCAGACCGGTGAGCTCGCTGATCTTGCGGGCCGAGCGGACAGCAAACTCCGGATGCGTGTTCAAGCCGGTGCCGACGGCCGTGCCGCCAAGGGCCAGCTCGTATACGCCTTCGAGAGAGAGTTCGATGCGGCGCAGATCATTGGTCAGCTGCTGGGCATAGCCGCCGAACTCCTGTCCTAGGGTCACCGGCGTGGCGTCCATCAAGTGCGTCCGGCCACTCTTGATCATGTCCTTGAATTCTTCGGCCTTGGCTGCCAGGGTATCGCGTAACGTGTTCACGGCCGGGATCAGCCGCTGGTTGACGGCGATGCCAGCGGCGATATGCATGGCCGTGGGGAACGTGTCGTTGGACGACTGGGCTTTGTTCACATCGTCATTCGGATGCACGGGCTTCTTGGAACCCAACTCGCCCCCTGCCATCTCGATGGCACGGTTGGCGATCACCTCGTTCACGTTCATGTTGGTCTGCGTGCCCGAACCCGTCTGCCACACACGCAGTGGGAAGTGTTCGAAGAGCTGGCCGTCGATCACTTCGTCGGCCGCCCGTACGATCAGGTCGGCCTTCTCGGGTGCCAGAGTCTTGAGATCGGCATTGACCATGGCGGCCGCCTTCTTCAGGATGGCCATGGCCTGGATCACTTCCTTGGGCATGGTCTCCTCGCCGATGGCAAAGTGGATCAGTGACCGAGCGGTTTGCGCTCCGTAATACGCGGTCGAGGGGACCTCGATCTCGCCCATGGTGTCTTTTTCGATGCGGGTGTTCATGCTGTTGCTGTTGCTGTTGGCTGTTGCTGTTGCTGTTGCTGTTGGCTGTTGCTGTTGCTGTTGGCTGTTGCTGTTGCTGTTGCTGTTGCTGTTGGCTGTTGCTGATTGCTGAATGCTGTTGCTGACTGCGCAGTCACAAAATTAGACGCTAGACGCTAGACGCTAGACGCCAGACGCTAGACGCTAGACGCCAGACGCTAGACGCTAGACGCTAGACGCCAGACGCTAGACGCTAGACGCCAGACGCTAGACGCTCGA
>JANJTN010000168.1 GCA_024711065.1 bacterium | reverse complement strand
CCGATGATGTGCGGCTTGGCTGCTGCCAGTTCTTCCGGCGTGTAGTCGCGAAAGAACAACGTCATGTACGGTTCAAACGCGTGGCCGGCCACAGCCCCCTTCACCTCATCGGTGTACCAGAGCAAGCGCTCCAGGCTGTCCACCGGTGGCAGCAGGTTGGGCATGATCACGCCGCCGGCGAAGGTCTCGGCAGACAGTGGTGCTACGTGGCGCAGCATGGCATCCTGCCGAAAGTGCAGGTGCATGTCGAGAGGGGAGTGGAGGGTGATCTCCATTACGTTGTTGGGTACTCCGGAATGTCGGGTAGAATGTCCACCACGCCATCGCGGTCCACCTTGGCACAGTAGGCCATGCGACCATTGGTGAGCAGCACGAAGGGGGCTTGCAGAGTAAGGTTGTACCAGGCGCTCTGACGTAGCGTGTCGGTGTTGACGGTGATCTCCGGTGCCTTGCACTCTACCAGCAGGAAGGGACGCATCTCGGAGTCTACCCACATCAGGTCGTAGCGCATGCCGTTCTTGTCGATCCGGCGCTCTACACTGCAGCGCCCCATGGGGTAGCCGCGCTTGTGCAGCCAATGCAGACAGTGCTGGCGCACCCACTCCTCGGGTGTGAGGGCTACGTACTTGCGACGGACGTCGTCGTAGATCCGTAGCGGGCCTTCCGAACTGTCGATCTTCACAGGGAACGACGGGAAGATGAGCGTGGGTAGCGCGATCAGGTCAGACATGGTCGGCGGTGGTCTCGAGCATGGCAAAGAGGGCCGTGATCGCCTGGGAAACATTGTCGGCCACTTCGGTAATGGACGCCTCCATCATGTAACACGGTGCCGTGATGATGTTGTTGGTGGCGTCGATGGTGATCTCGCGCACCGAGTTCATGTGCGAGCGTGCACCGGTCTGATCCATGCCCTTCGAGATCTCGGCGATATCGTAGGGCGAGGGCTCTTCGGTAGTGCCCACAGTGAGATGTGCCTGGTATTCGGTGCCTTGCAAGGCCTTGGCGATCACCACCGGTGCCATGCACAGGCCCACGACCGGTTTGCCGGCGCGGACCATGTCCGCGATCAGAGTGCCAACGTCGTGGCGGATGTTGCCGTCGGGACCACTGAAGGCCCACGTGGTCAGATTCTTGGCGGCACCAAAGCCCCCTGGCATCACCAGCGCATCCAGGTCGGCGGCGTGGACCATGGCCACATCGCTGATCTGTCCACGAGCGATGCGCGCGGCCTCTACCAGGCAATTGCGGGTCTCGGTGGTCTCCGCACCGCTCAGGTGGTCTACCACGTGATGCTGTGGTGCATTCGGAGCCAGGCACACCGCCTGGCCACCGTGGCGGGCGATCTCCAGCAGCGTGAACACGCCTTCTTGGATCTCGGTACCGTCGTACACGCCGCTGCCGCTAAGCAGTACGCCAATGCGCGGGGCTGAAGCAAGGCTCATGGTCTGGGGAAGGTTCGTGAACGGAACGTCCACAAAACTACGACCGATCAGGGGTTGCCGGACCCGCTCTTCCAGCCCCGTTCGCGGACGTCGCGGATCTTCACGATCAGCATGTACGTCACAAAGAGGATCCCAACGCCGTTGGCCCAGAGGATGGACAGGTCGTTGATCAGCGTGCCGTAGGTCAGCCACAGGATGATGCCCGTGAACATCAGCACCAGCATGCGCAGACTCAGCTGTGTAACGTGTCCGGTCTTGTACACCTTCCACGCCTGCGGGGCCAGCGCAAAGGTGGTGCACGTGCCGGCCACCAGACCGATGATCGTGGTCATGTCCATTTAGATGGCAGGGGGCTGGGTGAGGGCACTGTAGGTGTGCCAGATCAGGCCGGGCTTGTTGCTCACCACGCTCTGGACGCCGTACTCGAGGGCTTTGGCCAGTTGTTCGGGAGTATTCACGGTATAGATGCCCCACGGAATGCGATGGGCACGCACGTCGTCGGACCGCTTGCGAGTGAGTTCGTGAATGGAGCAGCCGTAGGCATCGGCACCACAAGAGGACACCACTTCACTGGGTAGGCGACTGTCTCCGGGGACGTTCAGGGCTGCGGTCCGAGCCAGCGGATCGATCTCCTTGACCAGCTTGAGAGCATGATGGTCGAACGAAGCGTAGACCGTGTAGTTCTCCATGTCGTGCTCCTGGATGATGTTCATGGCCTGTGTGATCAGCCGCTCGGCATGGGGATCGTCCTTGAGCGGTTTGATCTCCAGGTTCAGGTAGGCTTTGCCCTGGATCAGATCCAGGACCTCGTCCAGACGCGGGATGCGTTCGCCGGCAAAGCGGGCATCGAACCAGCCCCCTGCATCCAGTTGCTTCAGATCGTCGTAGGAGGTCTGCCGAATGTGTCCCGAACCGTTCGTGGTGCGACCCAGCACGTGGTCGTGAAACACCACGATCTCATCGTCTCGTGTTGCCTGGATGTCGATCTCGATCATCCGAGCTCCTTCATCGATGGCTTGGGAAATGGCCGCCATGGTGTTTTCCGGCGCGTCGCCGGAGGCACCTCGGTGGGCGATCACCCAGAACGGTGTACTGCGTACGAATTCGGCTAACGTCTTCATCCTAGCGTCCCCTGTTCCGGTCCACGATACCCGCGCAGCACGTCCCCAACGAGCATGCGCTTCTTGCCGGGCATCTGGATCTCTGTGAGTTCCAGGCTGCCATCGGCACATCCCACCACGAACCGATCGGCTACGATACGAAAAGTCCCCGGTTCACAGGCATCATCGGCGAACGCGGCCCGAAAGATCTTCAGGATGTCGCCATTCCACACGGTCCACGCTCCCGGAGCGGGGGAGTGCCCGTGGATGTGGTCGCGCACGCGCTTGCGGGGTTGCGTAAAGTCGATCACGGCAGTTTCCCGGAACACCTTCGGTGCCGGAGAGGCGCGCGTATCGTCTTGCGGCTTGGGCGCGGCCGTACCATCGATCAGGGCCTGGCAGGTGTCCACGGCACACGCAGCAGCCAGCGGCATCAGCTGAGCATACAGCTCACCGGCCGTGGTTCCGTCGGCGATGGGTAGGGATCGCTGCAGCAGCAGCGAGCCGGTGTCGACCACGTCGTTCAGCAGAAAAGAGGTCACGCCGGACTCGGTCTCACCTTCGATGATCGCGTGGTTGATCGGTGCAGCGCCGCGGAATCTGGGCAGCAGCGAAGCGTGCACGTTGAATGCACCGAGGCGTGCCAGGGTATAGACTTCGCGAGGGAGAATGCGAAAGGCGATCACGCAGAGGATGTCCGGACGCAGATCCGACAACTGCGCATGGAACTCCGGATCCTTGAGCCGGGCCGGCTGCAGGATCGGTGTGATGCCTAGGTCCAGCGCTGCTTGTTTGACGGCTGAGGGGCGGACGCTTTGACCACGTCCCTGTGGTTTATCAGGCACGGTGACCACTCCTGCCACGCCAAAGCGCTCGTGGACGGCCTGCAGGGCCGGCACGGCAAAGTGGGGCGTTCCCATGAAGACGATGCGTGCCATCAGCCGTGCATCGTTGGACGGTTGGCAAGCCCCTTGACGATCTCGGCTTCGATAGCACCGAACTCTTCGAGACGCGCCTTGACGTCGGCCACCGGGAAGTACTCTCGGGCAATGTCGGTATAGGCACGGTAGTGTCCGGCTTCCGATGCCAGCAGCGACCGGTAGAGTTCGCGCATCTCATCGGTTGGCGCATGTTCGGCCAATAGGGAGAAGCGCTCGCAGGAGCGGGCTTCGATAAAGGCACCCACGATCAACGCATCCAGCATGCGCACAGGCTCGTGCGTCCGAATGTGTCGCTGCAGTGCATTGGCGTACGCATTGCCGCCGTCGTAGGTCAGCACGGCACCACGCTTGTCGAGTTCGTTCACCACCAGTTCGAAGTGATCCATCTCTTCGCGAGCCAGGTCGATCATGTCCCGCACCAGGCGGGTGTGTTCCGGATACCGGTTGATCATGGACATGGCAAAGGCCGCGGCCTTCTTCTCGCAGTGGGCATGATCCACCAGGATCTCGATCGGGTGCCGGACGGCGACCTCGATCCACTCCGGGTTGCTGGCAGTTTTCAGACAGAGCATGGGGCAAAGTTACGCCCCCTCCAGCCAGAACGTCTTGATCTCGCCCTTACCCTTGATCGGCATCGATCCACGCAGACGCATCAGGTAGGGGGCTTGTCGGAGCACCACATCGGTGCCTACGAACTCCGGAGAAGCCCCTTGCCCCAGCTTCATGGCGAAGTCCTCGCTGATGTGGATCCGGTCGGGCTGGCCGTTGCTTTCCATTCTCGATGCCGTGTTGACGGTGTCGCCCCAGACATCGTACTGGGCGCGGTGCTTGCCGATC
>JANJTN010000146.1 GCA_024711065.1 bacterium | reverse complement strand
GGACGCTGCCGGAGCTACCTACGACGTCAGAGGGAAACTTGCCCTCATTCGCTAACTTTGACTTTCTCACCCTAAACCAGGAAGCAACCGTATGTCGATGATCCGCACCAGCGGAGCGATCCTCACACTGATGTGTACGCTTGCCGTAACCAGCTATGGTCAGGCCGGCGGCGCCGCCGTACCGTTCCTGCTCATTGCCCCGGATGCCCGCGCCAGCGGCATGGGCGAAGTCGGAACGGCCATCGCCGACGACATCAATGCCGTGTTCTGGAATCCGGCAGGCCTCGGATTTCAAACGAACACTCGTCAGATCGCACTGAGCTTCTCCAAGTGGTTGCCGCAATTCAATGCGGATCTGTTCTACTCCTACGGAACCTATGGTCAGTACGTCGAAGCGCTCGACGGAACGATCGCCGGCACCTTCATCTTCATGAACCTGGGCGAGTTCACGCGAACGGCCGACGACGGCACGGAGCTGGGCAAGTTCCGTTCGAACGAGTTCTCGATCGGCGTGTCCTACGGAACCCAGATCGGGAAGGATGTGACCGCCGGTGTGCAGATCAAGTATATCCAGTCGAACCTGGCTCCGGCGGGCGGACAGCAGGCGAGTGCCGGTACCGGTGTGTCGGCGGCCTTCGACATTGGTTTCCAGTGGAAGCCGACCAAGCTGAATATCCTGGGTGCCGACCTGGACAACGTTCTCGCTCTTGGTGTGAACCTGCAGAACGTTGGTCCGAAGATGACCTACCTGAACGAGTCGGATCCGCTGCCAACGTCGCTCCGCATGGGGATCGGCTTCAAGCTGGTCGAAGATGAATTCAACGACCTGCTGATCTCTGCCGATTTTGCGAAGCTCCTGGTTCGCCGGGACTCGCTAGGCTCCGATGCTATTCCGAAGTCCTTTGTCTCCGCGTGGGGCGTGGGCGGTATCGAGACCGGCATCGGACTCGAGTACATCTATGACCAGGCGGTGGCACTCCGCGGCGGCTACTTTAGCGAGCCCAAGGCGGCCGGCGCTCGGAACTTCTTCACGCTGGGTGCCGGCGTAACCTACGATGTCTTCGTGCTGGACTTCTCCTACATCCTCACGGTGGAAGACAACCATCCGCTGGCGAACACGCTGCGATTCTCGCTGATCGTGGACTGGGGAGTGGAGCAGTAAGCCCCTTACTCGATGTCGTCGACATCATCAATGTGGTCAATATCATGAACGGCGGTCCCCTGGGATCGCCGTTTCCATGTGCGGACCAGGAGCACGGCTACCAGCCCGGCCAGAAGGCCTACCACTACCCAACCATAGATCGATAGGAACTGATCGATCTCCTGCCACCGCGAGCCGAGCTGTGTGCCAACGAAGAGCAGTACGAAGTTCCAGGCCAGTGCACTGACGGCGCAATAGATCACGGTGCGGGGGAACGGCAGGCGGGCGATCCCGGCAGCAAAGGCGATCACCGCTCGCGTACCGGCCAGGAACCGGTTGCCCACGATGATCAGTCCGTGGTAGCGATCGAACCATACGTTCACGCGGTCGATCATCGATGCCGTCACGAACGGTACCCACCGGCTTTCCAACAGGGCCCGGCCGTACCGGCGCCCGATCCAATACGCCGAAGCAAAGCCCGTAACAGATCCGGCCGTGGCCACCAGCAGCGTGGTGGTCATCCCTACCGTGCCGATCCCAACGAGCGTTCCGATAAAGGCGATCAGCAGATCACTCGGCGATGGTGGGAACAGATTCTCGATGTAGGCCACCACAAAAGTGCTGAGCAGGATCGCCCATACGGGTAGCTGCTGCATCAGTTCGACAAAGGACTCAACCATAGGTAGATAGGGGGCTGTGGTCGGAGTGGTTCGGAATTGCGCCGTAATTTGCGCGTTCAGAGACGAACAACAAGCCCCTTACCGTGTCACCGATCGGAGTTACCAGGATGAAGACCTTCGCGAATGAAGTGTATCTCGATTTCACCAAACCGGCGATCGCTGCCAAGCAGCGCGCGGCCATTGACGACGTCCGCAAGCGCTTCGGCAAGGAGTATCCGAATGTGATCAACGGCAAGCGCGTGGTCACGGAGAAGAAGACCTTCAGCCGCAATCCGGCCAACCCCGAAGAGATCATCGGGGTGTTCCAGAAGTCCGGACGCGACGATGCCGAGAAAGCGATGAAGGCCGCCAAGAAGGCGTTCGAGACCTGGAAGAACGAGTCCTGGAAGAACCGGGCCGATCTGTTGTTCCGTGCCGCCAAGATCATGCGCCGCCGTCGGCTGGAGATCAATGCCTGGATGATCAGCGAGGTGGGCAAGAACTATCTCGAAGCCGACGCCGATACGTGTGAAGCGATCGACTTCCTGGAGTTTTACGGACGCGAAGCGCTGCGCTACGGTGGCGAGCAGCCGATCACGCCGCTCCCGGGCGAGAAGAACGAGATGTTCTACATCCCACTTGGTGTGGGCGTGGTGATCCCACCGTGGAACTTCCCCTTTGCCATTCTGGCCGGGATGACCACGGCTGCCGTGGTGTGCGGAAATACCGTGGTGCTGAAACCGTCGAGCGACTCGCCGATGATGGGCCAGATCTTCATGGAGATCATGAAGGAAGCCGGCCTACCCAATGGCGTGATCAATTACCTGGTGGCCAGCGGTGCCGAGGCGGGGGACTACCTGGTGGATCATCCGGACACGCGGTTCATTTCGTTCACGGGTTCGATGGAAGTAGGCCTGCGCATCAATGAACGTGCGGCCAAGACCAATCCGGGACAGATCTGGATCAAGCGGGTGGTGGCCGAGATGGGCGGCAAGGACGGCATCGTGGTGGATAGTGAGGCGAACATCGACGACGCTGTGCAAGGCGTGGTTGCTGCAGCGTATGGCTTTCAGGGACAAAAGTGTTCGGCCTGTTCACGTGCCATCGTGGATGCCAAGGTGTACGACGAGTTCGTGGCCAAGCTCAAGGTGGCAGTGGATGCCTTGTCCATTGGCGATCCTGCCGACAACGCCTATTTCGGTCCGGTGGTGAACGAAGGTGCCGAGAAGAGCATCCTGAACTACATGCGGATCGCCAAGAAAGAAGGTCGCATCATTTGTGGCGGCGGCAAGGTCCGCGGCAGTAAAGGATACTACCTTCAGCCAACGGTAGTGGTAGGTGTCAAGCCTACATCGCGCATCATGCAGGAAGAGGTCTTCGGGCCGATCCTGGCCGTATGCAAAGCCAAAGACTTCGACGATGCTCTGAAGATCGCCAACAACACCATCTACGGTCTTACCGGTGCGGTATACTCCCGCAATGCCAAGAAGCTCGAGCGCGCTCGCCAGGAGTTCCATGTGGGCAACCTGTACCTGAACCGCAAGTGTACCGGAGCCCTGGTGGGTGGTAATCCGTTCGGTGGCTTCAATATGAGCGGGACGGACTCCAAGGCCGGTGGGCGCGACTATCTGTTGCTCTTCCTGCAAGCCAAATCCGTCAGCAAGAAGCCGATCTGATGCAACCACTACTCGTGAGACTGTTCGCCATGTGTGCGTTGTTGTTCAGCAGCGCACCGATCCTATCAGCACAGACGTACGGTCAGCTGGACGGTGCCTGGATCCATGCCGGATTCATTCAGGCCCTCAAGCAGACCGCTTCGGTGCCGCTGGCCATGAAGGAGGTTGGTCAGGGACATCCGTTCTGGGTAGAGATCGACAGTACCAATGCCGAAGGCCTGATCAAGGTTGGCTACGGCTTTGGTGCCATGGAGGAGCAGGTCCTCCGCAAAACGCGGCTGCATGGCGACGACCTGCGGTGGGTGATGGGCACCGAACACTCCCCGGAGTGGTCCCTCTCGCTCGATGACCGCTCGGCATCGTTCATTGCCCTGTACGACGTGGGCAACCTCGGTGGAATGCCCGTGGTGCTCGGACGTCTTCCATCCGAACGCCAGGACGCCTTGTTCCTGATGGAGCGGATCATCAATGCCGCCGTGCTCTACGGGGCCTATCGCGATGCTACGGGCGCTCGCTACCAGTTCAGCACGAACATGACCGCTGAATGGAAAGGGGCTCGGGTGCAGACCCATGTGGACGTGGATCCTACGACCCACGACGTGATCCTGACGGTGGAACAACCGTCAGGCCGGATGCTAACGTACAAGGCCGAGCGCGTTGGCTCGGCCTTGAAACTCATCGACGAACAAGGGACGGTGCTGGCACTCGAGGCTGAGTGACAGCCCACCGACCTACGCGGCACCCATACCCTGCAGGGCAAAAACGGTTCCTTCGGGATCCGTGAGATAGGCCACGCGAGAACCGCCCGGCACATCCATTGGTCCGATCAAGATCGTTCCGCCCAAGGCGGTGGCCGTCTGCAGCGACGCGTTCAGGTCTGCCACCCAGAAGAAGTAGGTCCATGCCGTTGGTCCCGGCATGTCCGCCGTTCTGGTGAACATACCGCCAAAACCGTAGGATGCTTCCTCGGCCGGACTGCCGGGGCAGGAGACGAGTCGGTAGATGTTTCCTCCGCCCATGTCCATGTCTACCTTGACCTCCCAGCCGAACAGTGCCTGATAGAACCCAAAGGCGGCTTCATGGTCCGTGGTGGATAGTTCCACCCACGACACGTCGCCGATCGTTGCCGGCTCTTTCTCCCATTCGTTGTTCAGCGACTGCAGTACGGCAAACGCGGCACCTTGCGGATCGGCAAGGATCGCGAACCGTCCAACCTTCGGAATATCCTCCGGTCCGTGGATCACGGTCCCACCCAGTTCACGCACTTGAGCAGCTGTATCATCGGCGCTATCCACACTGATGTAGCCCATGAAGTGCGTGGGGAGTTCCTTGGGAAACTCCGGTTCTCGCATCTCCATCAAGCCCCCTAACGAATCCTTGGGGTCGCTGGTGCGACTCATCATGAGATAGGGCACGCCGTCGCCTCCCTCCCATGGTGTAAAGTGCCAACCGACCACCGCGCCGTAGAATTCCTGGGCGGCCGTCAGGTTGCGGGTCATCAGTTCGTACCAGACGAACTGTCCTGGATGTGGCATTACTCCTCCTCTGACTGGTGTTTGAGATACTCCTGGTGCAGGTCGTGTTGAATGTTGCCCGGCACCGGGGCGTACTCCGTGAATTCGGCGGAAAAGGTTGCACGTCCGGCCGTGAGGCTGCGGAGGACCGTTGAGTATCGATCCAGCTCAGCCAGCGGCATGCGCGTACGCACGATCTGATAGTGGCCATCGGCATCGATGCCAACGATCTCGGCGCGCCGCAGCGGTAGGTCGCTCATGATCTCTCCGACCTGTTCTTCCGGAGTGATGATCTGCACATGGTAGATCGGTTCCAGCAGGTACGGGTCGGCCTGGATGAAGGCATCGCGGAACGCCATACGTCCGGCGGTCTTGAAGGCTGCTTCGTTGGAATCCACGGCATGCATCTTGCCGTCGAAGACCGTCACACGGATATCGCGAACGTAGGAGCCGGTCACCGGTCCTTCGTGCATCCGCTCCATCACGCCCTTGAGGATCGCGGGCAGGAAGCGCTGGTCGATCACGCCACCAACGATGCTGTTGATGAACACGAGCTTGCCGCCCCAGGGCAGTGGGTGCTCTTCGGTACCGCGGACCGTGAGACCTTCCGGCGCGGGCATGCCTTCGCTGAAGGGTTCGACGCGCATATGGACCTCGGCGAACTGACCGGCCCCCCCCGATTGCTTCTTGTGCCGGTACATGCTGTTGACCGTCTTGCGGATCGACTCACGAAAGGGGACGCGCGCCGACTCGAAGTGCACATCCAGTTTATGGCGATGCTCCAGTCGGTGTTTGGCGGTCTGCAGGTGCATCTCTCCCTGGCCATATAGGATCACCTGCTTGAGTTCCTGGGAGTGCTCGATCACCAGCGTGGGATCCTCTTCATGCAGACTGTGCAGGGCGAGCCCCAGTTTGTCTTCATCGCCTTTGCGGTTGGACACCACAGATGCGCGCACTTTCGGCGCCGGGAACTCGATGGCGGGTAGGACCAGGTTGAAACCCTTGTCGTGCAGCGTATTGTTCACGTGCGTGTTCTTCAGCTTGACCACTGCGCCAATGTCGCCGGCTTGGAGCTCCGACACCTCGCTGCGATTCTTGCCGTTGACCACGAAGAGCTGGCCAAGACGTTCGGTCACGCCGGTCTGCTCGTTCACAACGTCCATGCCGTGCTTCACCGTGCCGGAGTACACCCGGAAGAACGACATGTCGCCAACGTTCGGTTCGGAGATGGACTTGAACACGAATAGGCAGGTCTTGCCGTTCGGATCGGCCGAGAGCTCGGCGCCGGACACGGTGGCGATCGGCGGCATTTCCACCGGGGCGGGGATCACATTGTCAATGAACGTCATCAGACGTCCGGTGCCCATGTCGTTCCGGGCCGACGTGCAGAAGACCGGAAAGATCTGGCGCTTGATGAGCGTGGTGGTCAAGCCGTGGCGCATCTCGTCTTCGTCGAGTTCGCCCTTTTCGAGATAGTGGTCCATCAGATTCTCGTCGTTCTCGGCCACGATCTCGATCAGCTCATTGTGTAGTTGCTTGGCGCGTTCCTGTTCCGATTCCGGGATCGGCTGTTTTTCGGGTTTGCCGCCGGACGGTGGGAACACATAGGCCGTCATCTTTAGCACGTCGATGATCGTGTTGAAGCCATTGCCTTCGTTCATGGGATACTGCACGACGGTGACCTCGCGGCCGAACCGGTCCTTGGCCTGCTCCACCGTTCGCCAGAAGTTGCTCTGGTCGTGGTCCACCTTGTTCACCACTAAGATGATCGGTGTGTTGAACTCCTTGGTGTACTTCCAGATCGTTTCTGTGCCGACCTCTACGCCGTGGTGAGCGTTCAACACCATAATGCCGGTGTCCACCACACGCAAGGCGCTGATCACCTCGCCCACGTAGTCCACGTATCCGGGTGTGTCGATGATGTTGATCTTGTAGTCTCGCCACTCGGCAAATAGGGGAGTGCCGAACACCGAGCCGCTGCGCTCGTGCTCGATCTCGTGATAGTCCGAGACCGTCGAACCGTCTTCTACGGCGCCACGTCGACTGATCTCGCCCGACTCGAACAGCATGGCCTCGGCGATCGTCGTCTTGCCGGAGCCTGCATGCCCGAGTAGGGCGATGTTCCTGATATGGTGTGCATCATAGTTTTTCATCGGTGATCCCCTCGAAATGAGTTGGTTGATTGAGGATGAACATAGGGAAAATCGGAGGCGATTATCCTGACCGAAGTCAGGTAGGGGGCTGGTACCCGTAACCACTTGTTGAATAGGCACTTGTGGGGAATGGGATTCCTTCCGTATGTTTGCTGTCCTATTCCAAGGTCAACAACGCTAGATACTCGGAGTCATTCCATGCATCCCAAAGTCAAGAACATCGAAAAGGCCTCGGCCGCTGCCGCATTCGAGATGCGCAAGGCAAGCGGTGGCGAAGGTTCGCCGGACATTCCGGACTTCCGTCCGGGCGACACGGTGAAGATCGCTGTCCGCGTGGTCGAGGGCGAAAAAGAGCGGATCCAGAACTTCCAGGGTGTGGTGATCGCACGTCGCGGTTCCGGCATCAACGAAACGTTCCGCGTCCGCAAGATCTCCAACGGTGTTGGTGTAGAGCGGATCTTCCCGATCAACTCTCCCATCATCCAGAGCCTGGAAGTGGTCAAGCGTGGCAGCGTTCGTCGCGCTAAGCTGTACTACCTGCGCGGTATGAGCGACAAGAAGATCCGGCAGAAACTGTCGTAAGATCCTCAACAACGGTCCAACTTCACGGCCGTTCGCCTTTGGCGTGCGGCCGTTTGCTATTTGAGGAGGACCACCGACCCCTGATCGGACCAACGGTCGATGGTCACGTCCACCTGTGTGGTGGTATGCGGATAGAACAACGACGGCTCGCCGGCACCGGATGGATGGATCACGATATCGGTCACGTCCTCACTGGCGTAGTGGATCCGTTCGTCGCCGGTGGTGGCTACCAGACTGAACGTCAGCACGGTATCGGCTCCAAGCAGGGTCTCCAACTCGGTAAGATTCACCAGGAACCGTCGGAAATGGTGGCCTTCGGAATGCCGATGAGCACCTTTGCGCAGAGAGGCGTCTAGGGTGAGCGTTCGCTGGGCATCGCGGTACGACAGCCGCTGTTGTACCGGCACGGAAGCCGAGAATAGTGCTTGTCCGACCTGGGGAGCCACACCGGAGGAGGTCAGGCGCGATAGCGACCAGACCTGAAAGCTCACGTCATAGTCCGGCACAGGGTTGCCTCGATCGTCGCGCACGCGAAACACGAATTGCTGATAGACATCTGCCGTTGCCGTTCGATGCTTGGCATGGATCTTCTCGATCCGTTCTGCCACAGCGCTCCGGTCCGCTTCGGTGTCAGCCATCACGGCATCCAGCACGACGTCGGCTACTTCGACATCGGTCAGGATCGTTCCGTGATCCAGGTCGTCCAGCACAACCTGCGGCACCATCGGCAGCCGGTCCGCTCGCTGTTGTTTCGACCATCCCGGATCGGTATCGCGCTGAGTGCGCCGCCCGTGCACAAGGTCCAACGTCAGACGCCGAATACTCAGGCCGGCACCACTAGTGGTGATCACACCGTCGGTACCGCGCACGTCGGCGATCAAGGCCACCAGCCCGCCAGCCTTGGCGCCGGTGAAGACCCAGGCATTGATCCCGTCGGGGCCATACAGACTGCCTCGCTGTGGATGCAGCAGGTCGTGGTCGGACAGATCCCATTGTCGAGGAGAAGCCATCTCCAGATCCTTCAGGATCGGCTCGCCCACCTCGCCGAACTGCCACGGCGTTACATACGTATCGCCTTCCATCAATCCATCCACCACCATCGTTTTCAGACGTCCCAGCTGACTGCGGCCTTTGTGGGCCAGCGGCGAACCAAAGTTGGCCGGTGCCAGGAAGACGATGGAGGCGATGCGCTCGTCGATGCGTGCCCACGCATACTGCTTGAGCAGCTGCCGTACCACGATGCCACCGGTGCTGTGCACGATGAAGCGCAGCGTTCGACCAGCCCCTTGCAGCAATCCGGTCCGCTCCAACTCCAGATAGAGACTCTCGGCCACGTCTTCCAGGCACACCTGGTCGTCCAGGGAGACGTAGTCGGCATAGCGCAGCCGCAGATCCGATATGGCGCTGCTACCGCGGTCGGCATTGGCGTTGAGCAGTGTTGCACCAAAGGACTCCTCGAAGGCCCGGGCGCTGGAGGAGTAGCCGTGAATGAGGACAAGTTCCATGGGGACCGCATACCGTAGATTTGGAACATGGATATCGCAGTGATCACCATTGGCGACGAGCTCCTGATCGGTCAGGTCGTGAATCGCAACGCCGCCTGGATCGCCGAGCAATGTACGGCATTGGGCGCACGCGTGGTGGCCCATAGTGTGGTGGGCGATGATGCCCACGACCTGCAACAAGAGATCACGCGTCTTGGCGCACGATGTGCCATGCTTTTGCTGACAGGGGGCTTGGGACCGACGCACGACGATATCACCGCGCAGGTGCTGTGTTCCATGGCCAACGACCACATGGTGGTGCACCCTGATTGGCTCGCACATTTGCGCGCGTGGATGCAGCAGCGTGGACGCGAACTGACCGAGCGGAATGCCGCCCAAGCCGAAGTACCTTCGACGGCCACCGTGCTGTGGAATCCGATCGGTACGGCCCCGGGACTGATGATGTCGATCGCCGGTACCACGGTGATCGCCATGCCCGGCGTACCCCAGGAGATGAAGGCGATCATGACCGATCAGGTGCTGCCGCGGCTGCAAGAGCGCATCGCGCTCGAAGAAGGCCCCCTTCGATCGTATCACGTGCTGCAGACCACCGGCATTGCCGAGAGCAACCTGGCAGATCTGATCGGCGACCCCACAGCGTTCCTTGGTAGTGCTACGCTGGCCTTCCTGCCCAACCTTCAGGGGGTGCGGTTGCGGATCGGCGTCGAAGGTCGTTCCGTCGAAGAACGCGCACGGGAAGCCGAACGCATCATCGCCGTGCTCGAAGAGCGTGTGGGACGCTTCATCTTCGGTACCGGTGAGATCTCGCTCAGCCAGGCCGTTGGACAACGCCTGAACGAGCGGAACGAGACACTTGCTGTTGCAGAGTCTTGCACCGGTGGTTTGCTTGGTGCTGCCATCACGGATGTGGCCGGCTCCAGCTCGTGGTTCCCGGGTGGGGTGATCTCCTATGACAATCGTATCAAGATCGGCCATCTCGGTGTAGAGCCTGCTGCGCTCGAACGCGTTGGTGCCGTAAGCGAAGAGGTGGCCCGGCAAATGGCCGAGGGCATCCGGCAGCGCATGAACACCACCTGGGGGATCGGGATCACCGGCGTGGCCGGACCGGGTGGGGGCTCGCCGGATAAACCCGTGGGCACGGTGTGGATCGCCGTGAGCGGTCCAAAGGGCACCCGCGCTATGCGTCACCAGTTCGGTTCCGAGCGGCGTACCAATCGTGAGCGATCCGTGGGCGCTGCTCTTGGTATGCTGTGGGGAGAGCTACGGTGACCATTCTGGCGATAGAAACATCCTGCGACGACACGTCGGTAGCCGTGGTGCGCGACCGCGAAGTGCTGAGCAACGTGATCTCGTCGCAACCCATCCATAACGATTGGGGCGGCATTGTACCGGAGCTGGCATCGCGCGAACATGTGCGGGCCATCGGACCGATCACGCATGCTGCACTGGCACAGGCTGGAGTCGGCATCGAAGACGTCCAGGCCATTGCCGTCACCAGCGGTCCTGGCCTTGCCGGTTCGCTGCTGGTGGGTACGCACGTGGCCAAGGGTCTGGCCCTGCGCCATCAGTTGCCGGTGTATCCGGTGCATCACATCGAAGCGCATGTGTACTCCGGATATCTGGAGCACTCGGACCTGCCCTTTCCGTCCATCGCCCTGGTTGTGAGTGGCGGTCATACCAGCATCTTTCTGGTGCGGTCGTACGAGCACTTCGAGATCCTGGGTTCTACGCGCGACGATGCGGCAGGGGAGGCCTTCGACAAGATCTCCAAGCTGTTGGGACTGGGGTATCCGGGTGGACCCCACATCGATCGTCTGGCACGCGATGGCGATCCGGAAGCGATCGCGTTTCCCAGAGGTCTATTGCGAGATGACAGTTTTGACTTTTCGTTCAGTGGACTCAAGACGGCCGTCCGCTACTACCTGCGCGACGCTGCTGGTGCAGCACGGATCGAAGACGTCTGCGCCTCGGCGCAACGCGCCATCGTGGAGGTGCTGGTAACCAAGACGATGCGCGCTGCCGAACAATTCAACGTTGGCGCTTTGTCCATTGCCGGCGGTGTGAGCGCTAACTCCGAACTCCGTGCCACCATGCAGTCCGAATGTGATCGAAGGGGGCTAACGTTTGTAGCGCCACGCATGGACTATTGCGTGGACAATGCAGCCATGATCGGCTTTCTCGCGGCGGCGCGTGCCGGCGCTGCTGCGCCGTCGGCGCTGGACTTTATGGTGAACCCTAAAGCCTTGCGTGCTCGGTAGCTGTTGGCTGTTGCTGTGAGCTGTTGGCTGTTGCCGTTACAGAGTATAGCTCGCAGACGAGCTCCACGGGAGTAATGGTTTCCACTCCAGGCTGGAGAGGGATGTCGCGAAGCGACAGGGAGAGGTAGGGCATGAACAGCGAGCCTTCGGTGTATCTTTTCAATGAGACTATTACTTGATGCCGTTGACATGATGTTCAAACACTGGCTCCGTAAGAGCAGCCGCGGGCTGGAGCGAAGATTGTTCCCGCGCAGGGTCAAGGATCGGGAGTTCCGGATCGTGCGTCGCTATCACCTCTCCGACCTGCGCATCGCAAAGCCGGTGGAGCCGGAGTTAGTGCTGCTGCCGGTCCTGCTCAGCGGCAAACACCAGCCGGTCTGTATCGATGTCGGTGCAAACCGCGGGCACTACCTGTATGCGATGGAGCAACTCACGGCATCGGAGAACATCCTGGCCATCGAGCCGGAACCCACCAATGCCGCCCACCTTCGACAGTACTTCCCGAACGTGGTCCTGTTGGGGTTGGCGCTGTCGGATCAGGAAGGAACGGCCGAGATCAAGGTTCCGATCATGGGCGAACAGGTGTACACGTCACGAGCGACACTGGAGCGCTTCGTAGATGTCGGTGAGACCGACGCCCGTCATATCCAGGTGCAACTGTCAACCCTGGACCGTGTGGTGGTGGATCGTGGCTGGACTCGGGTGGACTTCATCAAGATCGATGTGGAAGGCCACGAAGGTCACGTGGTACGCGGCGGACTCCACGTGTTGGAATCGCTGCGTCCACGACTGTTGATCGAGATCGAACAGCGGCACCACAGCGAGCCGATCCTGCACGTCTTTGAAGACCTGCAGGAGCGGGGGTATCTCGGGTGGTTCGTAGACACAAGAGCGGGTGAATTGCGCCCGCTCGTAGACTTCACCGTGGAACAGTACCAGGATCTGGAACACCTGACCACGGCCGATTACGTGAATAACTTCTTCTTTCTTCCAGCAGAAGAAGCCTCCCTAATCCCCGAACTTCAGCACGCCGTGCGGCAGGCTGCTAGCGCTTGAACGCGTCCTTCACCTCGTCGACCACGCTCTTGACGGTTTGCTCCAGGCCTTCCACGGCGTCGTCGATGGTCTCACCGATGCGCTTGCCCACTTCGTCGGCAGAGTAGTTCAGGGCAGGGTACAGGTCGAACCGACGGCAGAAGTGCTTCACGTCGTCCTTGACGGCGGCGTGGACAGACTCGTCGTCGGCGTTGGTCACCACACGGTCGATCAGGCGTACGATGTGCCGCATGTCGTCTTCGGTCATCCCGCGAGACGTCATGGCTGCCGATCCGAGGCGGATGCCGGAGGTGATGAGGGGCGACTTATCGTCGTTCGGGACCGAGTTCTTGTTGCAGGTGATCCCAGCAGCATCCAGGGCATTCTCGGCCTTCTTGCCGGTCACACCTTTGTTGCGCAGATCAACGAGCATCACGTGGTTGTCCGTACCGCCGGAGATCACATTGTAGTCCAGCTTCATCAGCTCGTCGGCCATCGCCTGGGCGTTCTTGATCACCTGTTTGGTGTAGACATCGAACGTGTCCGTGAGGGCTTCGCCGAACGCTACGGCTTTGGCAGCGATCACGTGCATCAGGGGACCGCCCTGGATGCCCGGCATCACCATAGAGTCGATCAACTCGCTCATGTTCTTCACGCGGCCGCTCTTGGGTGCCACCTTGCCGAAGGGATTCTCGTAGTCCTTGCCCATCATGATCAGGCCGCCACGTGGACCCCGCAAGGTCTTGTGCGTGGTGGAGGTGACCACGTCGCAATAGGGAACGGGGCTCATCAGGCGTCCTTTGGCGATGAGTCCGGCCGGGTGGGCAATATCGGCCAGCAGGAACGCTCCCACCTTGTCGGCGATCTCCCGCAGGGCCTTGTAGTCGATCTCCCGCGAGTACGCGCTGGCACCGGCGGTGATCATCTTGGGCTTATGCTGCTTGGCCAGCGTCTCGACCATGTCGTAGTCGATCCTGCCGGTCTCCAGATCCAGACCATAGCCGATGAAGTTGTAGAAGATGCCGGAAAAGTTCACCGGAGAGCCGTGCGTGAGGTGACCACCGTGCGCCAGGTCCATGCCCAGCACGGTATCGCCCGGCTGCAGGTACGTGAAGTACACACCCATGTTGGCGCCGGATCCGGAATGGGGCTGCACATTGGCGTACTCGGCTCCGAACAAGGCCTTCAGCCGGTCGATCGCAAGCTGTTCTGCCACGTCCACCCATTCGCATCCGCCATAGTACCGCTTGCCGGGATACCCTTCGGCATACTTGTTGGTCATGATGCTGCCCTGGGCTTCCATCACGGCGAGCGACGTAAAGTTTTCGGAAGCGATGAGCTCGACCTTGTCGCGCTGACGCTCGAATTCACCGATCAGGCTGCGGTAGAGTTCTGGATCCGAGTGTTTGACGTGTGTGTACATGGGTGCTAATCTGCTGATCTGCTAATCTGCTAATGTGCTAATGTGCCAATCTGCTGTATCCAAATGAGCTAGACGCTAGACGCTAGCCGCTAACCGCTAGTCCCGCTAGCGTGCAATTACGAGCGGCATCGTCGAGACCACGCGACCGTCCGTGATGCGAACCATCCAGGTGCCGGTGTTGAGCGTGTGGGTGCTCACAAAGACTTGAGGTCCGGCGGTTGGACTCAGGTCGCGGAGTACGACGCGCTGGCCGGTCACGTTCACGGCTTCGACAGATACGGGTCGGTTCAGCCAGGATGCGGGTAAACTGATCACCAGGTCGTCAGATGCAGGGTTGGGTGCCATGGCAAAGAGTCCGTCCTTGCCTTGATCGTCCACCGACACGATCTCCTCGCCAAAGCAGATGGTCTGCGACGTGGTGGCGTGCACCAGACAAATGAACGGCAGCGCGTCGGGTTCGTTGCTGATCCAGTTCATCACCCAGAACGGTGTGCCGGCAGGGAAGCCAAAGGCCTCTTCGTCGCTGGTGGCCAGCATCGTGATCGTTGGCGTACTGTCCGGATGTGCTGCTTTCCAGGCGGCATAGTCGCCGTTGGCATCCAGGGCGGTGATCAGGGCAGCCCCCTGCACAAAATTGGCGGGAACCGGTACCAGACGCAGTCCCTCGGTATCGCCGAAGTCCGGTGCTACATCGCCCAGCGGCGGGGCTGTACAGGAGCCGAGGACACGAATGAAGGGGACCACGGCGACCGTGTCCAGAGACTGGCTGTAAACCAGGTACAACCACAACGGCGAGGTACCATTGGCCAGATCCATGCCGATGTTCAACGGTGCCGGGCCGAGTTCGATGGTGGTGCCAACAGACAGGATGGCGATCACCTCGCCGTCGGAAGCCCCTTCGATGCTGGCCTTGGCCGAGGTCAGGCATTGTTGCGGCTGATAGCCGGTGAACAACTGGGCCGAGGCTGCCGTCCACATAAAGGCGGCCACGAGCAGGGTAGCGAACAGGGTGCGGATCAACATGAACACTCCGTGGATGATACTCGCAAATGTACCACGGCAAGGGCATTGGTCGGCTGTTCCGGCCTACCCCAGGCCGACGGGCTGTTGTAACTTTGTGGCTTCGCTGCACGAAGCCCACGTCCACTCCGCCAACTCACATCGAGATCATGAAGAAATCAGACTGGTTCGACGTTGCCCGTACCATGCTCGCCTCGCGCCGGATCGACGAGATCGAGGAGCAGGAACTAGCCCCCTCCGGAAAGGTCACCTATCAATTCTCGGCCAAGGGTCACGAGCTGATCCAGGCCATTCTGTCGCAGGTGTTGCGCCAGGGACGCGACGCGGCCACGGTGTATTACCGGTCGCGGCCCTTTGTGATCGGTGCCGGCATGACGTACGAAGAAGCCTTTGCCGGACCCCTTGCGCGTGTGGGCAGCCGCAACGGTGGACGCGACATCGGCGTGGTGCACCATTTGCCGAATCGTAGAGGCGTAACGGTGCTGCCAGCCTCCGGCGATGTGGGAGCGCAGTATACTCCGGCCGTGGGCTGGGCCCAAACCATTCGGTACCGGTCTACCGTGATGAACGAAAGCGACTGGAAAGGGGCTGTGGCGGTTGCCCTCGGTGGTGATGGCTCTACAGCGACCAACGGGTTCTGGGCGGCGTTGAACATCGCCACCACGCAGAAACTGCCGATGGTCTTCTTCATCGAGGACAATCAGCTTGGCATCAGCGTGCCGGGCACCTTCCAGACGCCGGGCGGCAACATCTCGGCCAACCTGGCCTCGTTCGCCAGCCTGCGCATCGTGGAATTCGATGGCACCAATCCCGACGAAGCGGCGCGCATGATCGACAAGACCATCGAGCACGTGCGGGACGCCGGAACGCCGGCGCTGATCCATGCCCACGTGCCCCGCATCTGCGGTCACTCCGGTGCCGACAACCAGTCGTACAAGTCCGACGCTCAGCGGCAGTTCGACCGCGAAAACGATCCGATCGATAAACTCCAGGCCTACTTCCTCAAGAAGGGCTATCTGGACGCCGACGGGTGGGACGCACTGGTGGCCGAGGTCGATGCCGAGGTTCGTGCCGCTGCCGAAGCCGCCGTAGCTCAAGCCGAGCCGGATCCCTACAGCGCGTTTGCCCATGTCTTCTTTGACGGCGAAGCACCCAAACATGGCGGCCTGATGGGCGATGGTGCAGAGCCCCCTTCAGCCAGCGGCGAGCTGAAGGAAGATGGTCCCCGCATCAATCTGATCGAAGCTGTCAAACGCACGCTGGACCGCGAACTCGAGATCAATCCGCGCGTGGTGGTCTTTGGCGAAGACGTTGGCGTTAAGGGTGGCGTCCACGGCGCCACGGTCGACCTGCAGATCAAACACGGCGCCGACCGGGTGTTCGACACCTCGCTGTCCGAAGAAGGCATCATCGGCCGCGCGCAGGGTATGGCCCTGGCCGGTCTGATGCCCGTTCCGGAGATCCAGTTCCGCAAGTACCTCGACCCGGCCACCGAGCAGATCAATGATACCGGCACGGTGCGTTGGCGCACCAACGGCGACTATGCTGCACCCATGGTGGTGCGGATCCCGATCGGTTACTCCAAGCGGACGGGAGATCCGTGGCACTCGGTGAGCGGCGAAGCCATCTTTGCCCACACCATCGGTTGGCGCATCGCCATCCCGTCCAATGCCCAGGACGCCGTAGGTCTGCTGCGTACAGCCCTGCGGGGGAACGACCCGACGTTCTTCCTGGAACACCGCGACATTCAGGACACCAAACCCGGCCGCGGGAAGTATCCGGGTGATGACTTTGTGGTGCCGTTCGGCAAAGCCCGCATCCACCGCGAAGGCTCGCGCCTGACCATTGTGGCATGGGGCGAAATGGTACACCGCGCCAGCGAAGCCGTCGAACAAGCCGGAGCCGATGCCGAGATCATCGACCTGCGCACGATCGTGCCGTGGGATAAAGACGCCGTGCTGCAGAGCCTGGCCAAGACCAATCGCTGTCTGATCGTGCACGAGGATGGCCTCACCTGCGGATTCGGCGCGGAGATCGCTGCCACCATCGGGCAGGAAGCCTTCGATCTGTTGGATGCTCCCGTGGTGCGCATGGCCACACCTGATGTGCCCATCCCGTACAACAAAGGCATGATGAATGTGGTGATCCCAACGGTAGACAGCATCGCTGCCGAGATCACGCGGCTGACCGCTTTCTGATCGACATCGATGAAGAAACTCGTCCTCAAGAAGGCCACCCCAGTCCCTTCCGGGAAGAGCTATCGCATCGCCTACGACCAGGAACTCAATCCGGCCCAGCTCGAGGCCGTGATGCATACCAACGGCCCGGCTTTGGTACTTGCCGGTGCCGGCACCGGAAAGACCCGCACGCTCACGTTTCGCGTAGCGCGGTTGGTAGAGGACGGTGTGGACCCGGCATCGATCTTGTTGCTGACGTTCACCCGCAAGGCCGCTCGCGAAATGCTGCGTCGGGCAGGGGGCTTGCTGGATGGACGTTGTGAACGCGTGGCCGGAGGCACGTTCCATTCCTTTGCCTTTGGCGTGCTGCAGCGATTTGGCAGTGTAGAGCAGGCCGGCAGCGAGTCCACGCGCCCGATGTCCGTGCTTGATCAAGCCGATGCCGAGGACGTGATGAACCTGGTCCGAGGCCGTTTCGACGTGAAGGGGGCTCGTCGGCGCTTTCCCAAGAAGCAGACCTTGGTGGCCATGGCCAGTACGGCGGTGAACACGATCACACCGATCGACGATGTGGTGGCGCAGCTCTATCCCCAGTTCCTGGCCGATCTGGAAGGCATTCGACAGGTGATCCAGGCCTATCACCAGTACAAACGCCAGCACGGACTGTTCGATTACGACGATCTGCTGCTCTACTTGCTGTCCATGACGCGGCACCCCGAGGTCGGACCCACCCTGCGCGATCGCTATCGTTTCGTGATGGTGGATGAGTACCAGGACACCAATGCGCTGCAGCATGCCATCATCATGGGCTTGGCCGGGCGGCGTGGCAACGTGATGGCTGTTGGCGATGATGCTCAGAGTATCTATTCGTTTCGGGGAGCCGACGTCCGCAACATCCATGCCTTTCCGGATTCCTTCGACGACTGCCACGTGATCCGTCTGGAGCATAACTATCGCAGCACGCAGCCTATCCTGGATATGTGCAACGACATCCTGCGCGATGCTCCGCAGATGTTCGAAAAAGAGTTGTTCTCCGATGTGACCACCGGCGAACCTCCGATGCTGGTGTCGTGCACCAATGAGCGGCAACAGAGCGAGTTTGTGGTGCAGCAGATCCTGGAGCTTCGCGAGTCCGGTGTACCGTTGTCGGAGATCGCCGTGTTGTTCCGCAGCGGCTTTTTGTCCTTTGATCTGGAGATCGCCTTGCGCCGGTCGAACATCCCTTTCGTGAAGTATGGCGGGATGAAGTTCACCGAGGCCGCGCATGTGAAGGACCTGCTGGCACTGCTCAGGATCACGGCCAATCCCCGCGACGTGATCTCGTGGTACCGGGTGCTGCTGCTGCAGCCCGGTGTGGGGCAGAAAACGGCCCAGCAGATCATCGACGGCTTTGCCGATGTAGCCGATCCGCTGTCGGCCGACGTGGCGTTTCCCATCAAGGCCAGCCCCCTTCGAGACCTTCTTGTACGCGCCCGCACCATCGCAGATCCGCAAGAACGCCTGCGCATCCTGGCCGAGGGGTATCGTCCGGGATTCGAGAAAGCTTACGACGACCATGCCAAGCGCTGGCGGGACGTTGAGACGGTGATGGCGATCGGTTCGCGATATCCCACCGTGGAAGCGTTCCTGGCCGACATTGCCCTGGATCCACCACAGGAGACGCTGGACGACCTGGAGGAGGATGACCGGGAGGATGAGTTCATGACCCTTTCGACCATTCACTCGGCCAAGGGGCTGGAGTGGAACACGGTCTTCCTGATCTGGGTGAACGAGGGGCGCCTGCCTTCGGCCCGCAGCGCCGACAGTGAAGCCTCGCTGGAAGAAGAACGGCGGCTGCTGTATGTAGCCTGCACACGCGCCAAGCAGCGCCTGGTGCTCACATATCCCGCCGTGATGCTGGAGTGGGAGCATACCGACGTGCTGGGACGCCCAAGCCGTTTCCTGGAGCCCATCAACGAGGAGCGGTTCCCGCAATTCTTTCTTACCGAGGACACGTCGGATACCGAGGCCGACCCATCGTAATCTCTTCGTAATGCGTATTTTCAGCGCTGGTATGTGGGGGATGGGGTAGGCAAAAGGGTGGAATTTCCAAGGGGTAGCATGCACCAACCGACGTTGCAGGAACTCGGCGAGGCTCTTGTTCGGCCTACGCCCCATCGTTCTACGCATGCTTCCATCCGCTCCAGCCGCATCAAAGCCTCCATGGCCCTTGTGGTAAGCGATGCGCTGACCCTGGTAGCGGTGCTGACCGGTGTGATCTTCCTGCGCACCCTCAACAGCCCTAGCCCCGTTCCGGTGGAATCCTACCTGATCGTTGGTGCAGCGATCGTGTTCAGCAATGCCTTCGCTTCGGCCTGGCGGGGGATCTATCCCGGATACGGTTCCTGTGCGATCGCCGAGCTCCGGTCTACGTTCTATACCGTTACCGGCGTGTTTGCCGCCGTGATCGCCGTGAGCTTCTTTACGCGCGGCGTGCTGCCATACGCGCGCTCGATCCTGCTGATCTCGTGGTTCTTCTCGGTACCGCTGCTGGCGATCAGCCGCATGGCCACCCGGCGGTTCCTGAGCCGGCACGGCTGGTTCGGCATTCCTACGGTGATCGTCGGGAAGCACTCTATGGCCACGCGGATCGTGGACACATTGCGCCGCAATGTGCAGATCGGCCTGCGTCCGCTGGTGATCATCGAGCCCGATGCCAACACAGCCGAGTATGGGTACTACGAGGGTGTTCCGGTGATCGGTGGGTTGGACCACGTGGGTCCGCTGACCAAACGGTATGGCCTGACGCACGGCATCGTGGCCATGCCGCACACCAACTCCGAAACTCTGAACGAGATCCTCGAAGAACACTGCACCAACCTGCAGCACGTGACCTTTGTGGGCGATCACGTCCACCCGTCCGTGGTCTGGATCTCTAATGCCAACAGCGATGTGCTGCTGAGCGCCGAGATCGAACAACGGCTGCGCCATCCCGAGCTGCGGTTCAAGAAGCGCTTGTTCGACGTGATCGTCACGGTGCCGCTCTTCCTGCTGTCGCTACCCTTGATGGTGGCCATCGCCGTGGCGATCAAGCTTACGTCCCGCGGGCCGGTGCTGTACCGTCAGAAGCGCGTCGGCGAAAAGGGCCGCATGTTCAGCGTGCTCAAGTTCCGCACCATGGTCACCAATGCCGATGAGGTGTTGCAGGACCTGTTGGAGGCCGACCCCACATCGGCCGATGAATGGGCTCGGTTCCACAAGCTCAAGTCCGACCCACGGATCACCGGAATCGGCCACTGGTTGCGGAAGTATTCGCTGGATGAACTCCCTCAGCTCTGGAACGTCCTCAAGGGCGAGATGACCCTGGTGGGCTCCCGTCCGTTCCTGGCGGGCGAAATGGCCGCCTTCGACTTTGAAGGGCGCCGTGCCTACCTGTCCATGTATCACAGCACCAAGCCCGGTCTGACCGGCCTGTGGCAGGTGACCGTTCGCAACGATGCCGAATTCGACGTGCGGACCCATGTAGACCTGTACTACATGCGCAACTGGTCGCTCTTCCTCGACATCTACATCCTGCTGCGAACGGTGGGCGTGGTGATGACGGGGCGGGGTGCCTATTGACGTCGATCCTGTTCCTCTCCCCGCGATTTCCCTGGCCCCTGGTGGGCGGCGACCGGGTAAAGGCGTATTTCCTGCTCAAGCATCTGGCGCGGTCCAACTCCGTGCACCTGATCACGTTCAACCATGGCGGTCCGGCGTCGGCCGAACAACTCCATGCCATGCACGAACTGGGTGTGCAGGTTACCGTGATCCCGCTGCAGCCACTGGTGGCAGGGGGCTTGTCGGTCCGCACACTATGGACCGATCTGCCGCTGGAGATCGCGTTCTATACACGGCCGGCGTTCCGGCGGGCGGTAGAAGCCTTCCTGGCGGACAACGAAGTGGATGTGGCCATCAGCTTCTTCATGCGCACCGCTGAATACATCCGCCAGCTGCCCGGCCTGCCACGCATCCTGGTTGCCGAGGACTGTCGCGTAGAATACCAGAGCCGCTCTACGGCATCGAGCAAGAGCCCCCTTCAACAACTCGTGCGATGGTGGGAGACCCGAAAGCTGCTGCGGTACGAGCCGGAGGTGGTGGACGATTTTGACCTGACCACGTTCGTCAGCACCGAGGATGTGGCCGCCATGCGGGACCTGAACAACCATGCCCGGTATGCTGTGGTGACCAATGGCGTGGATCTGGACCGGTTCTCGTATAACGCGGACCAACAGGATCGGACCGGCGTGCTCTTTGCCGGAAAACTCGATGTGCAGGCAAACCACCTGATGGCCAGTGCTGTGATCGAAGACATCTTTCCCATGGTGCAAGTGCTGCGTCCGGAAGCACGCCTGACCATTGCCGGTGCACGCCCACGTTCCGAGCTTCGATCCCTGATCCGCGAGGGTATGCAGCTCGAAGCCGATGTACCGGACCTGGTGCCGTACCTGCACCGCCATGCCGTGTTCCTGCATCCGCATCGGGGCGGCAGCGGTATCCAGAACAAGGTCCTCGAAGCCATGAGCGCCGGCTGTGCCGTGGTAACCACGCCCTCCGGCCTGCAGGGGATCGATGCCCAGCACGGCGTGCATTGTCTGATCGGTGAACGGGCTACGGACCTGGCCGACCATGTAGCCTGGTTGCTCGCCCATCCCGAAGAGCGGCAACGCCTGGCCGAGCAGGCACGAAGGCTGATGGAACACACACACTCCTGGGCGCATGTGGATGCCCAGATCGATGCCGTGATCGCCGACGTGCTGTCGGGCCACTCAAGGAGGGCGCAATGAACAAAGCGCTGTTCCTGGACCGCGATGGCGTGATCAACGAGCGGATCGTTGGGGGCTATGTACGAACCGTGGAAGAATTCCACCTTATCGAGGACATTCTCCCGGTGCTACAAGCAGCGCATGCTGCCGGATACCGGCTTGTGCTGATCACCAATCAACAGGGGGTTGGCAAGGGGCTGATGTCCCGCGCAGACCTGGATGCCCTGCATCGTCATCTGCACGACCTGTTGATGGACCGACTCGGCTTTGCCCTGGATGCGGTGTACGACTGTACGTCGCTGGCATCAGACGGGGATCCACGCCGTAAGCCCGAACCCGGGATGCTGCTCGAGGCGATCGCCGAGCTGGATCTGGATCCGGAGCAGTGCTGGTTCCTGGGAGATGCTCTCACCGATGCCGAAGCGGGGAGACGTGCCGGTGTGCGAACGATCCTGCTCGGCGAACATCCGTCCACCGCTGCCGACGTGGTGGTGCAGAGCTTGAGCGACGTGCTGCCGCTGATTCAGTGACCAGCCGACTCGGCACCGAACGAAGCGCTCAGCCAGCGCCGTGGCAAAAGGTCCGCCACCAGAGCGATCAGTGGCAAGGCGATCGTAAAGAGGTAGGTCTGATACCGCGGTAGCACGTAGGTGACCGCAAAGACACCCGTCAGACCCAGGCAAACCAACACGAGCGGCGTCAGCCCGGACGTCCACGATCGAGACCGCAGCAGGGTACGGATGGCAAGACCAAGACCCAGCAGCAGCGTCAGTCCCGTCAGCAGCGTGGGCACCACATACAGGACACTCTTTGCCTTGGGGTAGTAGGGATCGATGGTCCAGAGCATCAGTGCTTTCTTGCACCCAAGCACGACCCATCGCATCGGATCGGCGGCGATATAGCCCGAAGCAGCTTCTCGAAAGATCGTGTCGGCCTCGACCTCGTAAGTCTGTGTTACCGGCAAAGCGTCCAGCCGGGCCACGATCTCCGGATAGCGATCGCCTTCCCAGATGCTCACACCGTCGGCTGCATAGCCACTGCCCGAGGCATACGGGTTGGCGCCACGCCAGATCTCGCGCCAGGGGTGGGAGATCATCCCCACGGGCTTGCCGAATTCGACGGTATTGCGGATCACCCACGGAGAGACCACCACGAACAGCATGGCGGCGGCCACCAGAGCCCCCTTCCACCGACGCTGCAAGAGCGGTACGGCGCAGAGGACCAGGCCCAGAGCCACGAATTCAGAACGCATCAGGGCCAGCAGTCCGATCGCTACGCCAAGGAGCCAATACCGGCGTTGGGTCTGCAAGACATCCTGAGCTACGTAGACCACCACAAGGCCACCCACCGCATACCAGACTGCTCCCGATGGCGTAGCCGAAGAAAGCAGGCCCGGCAGGTACAACAACGACCAGGCAGCGGCCATCAGCGATGCTCGATGCGACGCCATTCGACGGGCGATCCGATACACCAACCACGGGACCGCGGCACCCACCAGGCTCTGCAGGATCAGAAGGGCGAGGATCCCGGTGGTACCGGAGCCGGTTACGCTGAAGACCAGAGCTGCCACAGCCGGAACGAACGGTGGCATGAAGGCGCTGGGGTGGGGGGTGGGGTCGGACGCCCAGAGGACAGCCCTTGTGGAATCCACCGGCTGATACGGCCACGCCATGGCGAATCCGTCGCCGGCCAGCAGGTTCCGGGCGATCACCACCTGTTCGTACTCCTGAGGGTCGGCCATGGGGGCCGCGAACAACACGGCGATCCTTAACGCAGCCGAAGCCAGGCACAGCCAGAGCAGAGGAGAACGCATCGGCAAAGATAGGTTTCGAGCACCTTCGCGTTGGTGGACTGAAACTTTGAGAGACATGGTTCGTTCTGCGCCGCCGAAATGACTATTGGTTTTATAGCTGACCGCAGTTAGTTTTGTGACCGTTAGTCATAAAATTTGTCATTGGTCAACTCATCCTGCTACAAGGACCGTGATATGCTAGCTCGATCCGCCGCCATTGCGGCGATTCTTTTGTGTGCAGCTGGAGCAGCTGCCGTTGCCGGAACACCTCTTTCGCTCGACCAGGCTATCGAACTGGCGCTCAAGCAGAACCAACAGGTCAAGATCGCACAGTATGGCGTGTCCAAGGCCGACGCTCAGGCCCAGGAGGCCGTGGGCAATGCGCTCCCAACGCTGAACGTGTCTGCGGGCTTTAACCGCAACATCGAATTGCCGGTGTTCTTCTTTCCGGTGAACGGAACGCTGACCCCTGTGCGGTTCGGGCTGGACAATGCCTATCAGGCCAGCGCTACGCTGACGCAGATCCTGTTCAACAGTGCCGTCTTCAACGGCATTGGCACATCCAAGATCTATCAGGACGCAGCACGGGCCAACTACAAGTCGGCCGTTGCCACGGTGGTGACCGAGACCAAACGTCGGTACTACAACGCTCTGGCAGCAAAGCAGTTCGTGGGGATCGCAGAGCAGACCCTGGCGAATACGGAAGAGAACTACCGCACCATCTCAGCGCTCTTCAACGAAGGGCTGGTCGCCGAGTTCGATCAGATCCGCTCGCAGGTTGCCGTCGAGAACGTCCGTCCGGAGGTTACCAATGCCGAAGCCGGCTACAACAACGCCGTCTCGGCGTTGATGACCTACCTGTCGATGGACCTTGCGGACACCGTGGAGCTGACCACGACGGACCTTGGTGCTCCCGAGGCCTTGCCCGACGAGGATGCGGCCATCATCAAGGCGATCCAGGAGAACTACGACCTGAAAGCACTCGAACTCCAGATGCAGGTAGCCGACGGGATGATCGACGTCTACCGCTCCTCGTACTATCCCACGCTGACCTTTGTGGGGCAATGGCAGAACCAGGGCCAGAGCAACACGTTCAACAACTGGCTCAGCGCCACCTCATCCTTTGTGGGGTTGAACTTCAGCTTCAACATTTTCAACGGGACCAAGACGCTGGCTCAGATCGACCAGGCCAAGGCCGACTTTGCTTCGGTGAGTGAGCAGTATGCCATGCTGCAGAACAACGTGCGGCTGCAGGTGCGGGTGATCATCAACGACCTGCGTTCGGCATTGCAGCGCATCGAGGCGCAGCAGTCCACGGTACAACAAGCCGAGCGCGGTTTCGAGATCTCGCGGATCCGGTACACCGAAGGCACCGGTAGTCTGCTGGAGATCAATGATGCCCAGGTAGCCCTTTCGCGTGCGCAGGTGAACCGTCTGTCGGCATTGCTGGACTACTACACCAAGCGGGCGGAATTCGACCGAGTGGTGGGCAACGTGGACGAACGATATCTCCGGATGGCGGAGTAACGCCATGGGTGTACGGGAACGCAAAGAACGCGAGCGCGAGCAGCGTCGGCAGGACATCCTGGCGTCGGCGCGGCAAGCGTTCGAGAAGTACGGGATCCAGCATGCTTCCATGGACAAGATCGCCGAAGAGGCGGAGCTGGCCAAGGGTACGCTGTACCTGTACTACAAGAATCGAGACGAGCTGCTGATGGCGCTGATCGCCGAAGACCTCGTGGGCCTGATCGAACGTTTGGAAAAGGTGACCACGTCGAAGGACGCGCCGGACAAAAAGCTGGTCAAGGCTGTCTCTACCTTTCATACCTACTCCTCCGAGAATGCCTTCCTGTACCAGGTGATGACGCAGATGGATATGCGGCACCTGATGTGCCCACAGGATTGTGGACCCAGCGAATCCGTAACGCAGTTCACGCAACTGAACGATCGGATGATGCAGATCATGATCGGCTTGATCCAGGAAGGCGTTGATAAGGGGCTCTACCAACTCGAGCATCCGGTACAGTATGTGGTGCTCCAGCTGCTGTTCGCGTTGAAGGGGACAATGGTGATCCTACGGAACGGCATGGTCCCGCCGGAGTGGGCCAAGGTCGACCCCGGCAAGATCCTCAACGACACGGTCAAGCTCTTCATCAGGGGGCTAAAGTGCCCTCTCCCAACATCGAACTAAACACACATTCCACTCAAGGTATTCCCATGATGTCTCGCTTCACGATGATCGGCGTCCTTGCCGTCATCACGCTTGCCGCCTGTCAGCCGACGGACGTTCCGCCGGAACAGCGGTTGGAACAGCTCCGCGCGGAGAAGGCCAAGATCGACGAACAGATCCGTGACCTGGAGCGTGAGCTCGGTACAGAGAACAACGGGTCGGCCATACCGGTCACGATCCACACCGTTGCCGTTGGTCCGTTCCGGCACATGATCTCGGTAAAAGGCACCGTGGACTCGCGTTCGACGGTGGACGTTGCTCCGCAGGCGGGCGGACGTATCGTAGCGATCCATGTGGCGAACGGACAGTCCGTTTCCAAAGGGCAGCTCCTTCTGGAACTGGACGCCGAAGTGGTGAAGCGCGGGATCGACGAGGTGCAGACGCAGCTCGAGTTCGCTACCACGCTCTACGACAAGCAGAAGCGCATCTATGACAAACAGGCGGGGTCGGAGATCCAGTACCTCCAGGCCAAGAACAACAAGGAATCGCTGGAGCGGCGGCTGGAATCCCTGCGTGAACAACTCGCCCTGGCCCGCATTACCGCTCCAACAAGTGGAACCGTGGACAACCTGACCCATGCTACCGGAGAAATGGCCATGCCGGGCATGCCCCTGCTGACGATCGTAAACACGTCGGACATGCGCGTGGTGGCCGACCTGGCCGAGCCGTACATCAGCACGGTGAACGTGGGCGATGCCGCTACCGTGTCCTTCGGGGACATCGACCATTCCATCACCACCACCGTCGGCATCGTAGCCCGCACGGTGAACAGCGTGAACCGCACCTTCCGTGTGGAGATCCCGATCCGTCCGGTGCCACCACTGCTGCGTCCGAACACTACGGCCGATGTTCTGCTGAACGATCAAACAATCGACAACACCATCGGGATCCCGCTGGCCGCCATTCTGCGGGAAGGGGCTGTCCAGTATGTCTGGGTGCTTGATACCGCCGGCGTTGCCCATCGTCGCGAGATCACCACGGGTCTGGTCTCCGGAGCCGAGGTCCAGGTTACCAGCGGACTTGAAGCGGGCGACCGCGTGGTCGTTCGCGGTAATCAGGACGTTGCCGACGGCCAGAACGTTCGTGTGATCGAATAACCACCAGCCCCCTTCCACCAGAACAGTCACATCACCATGTCACTTCACAAGAAATTTCCGATCACGTCGTGGGCGGTGGAGAACAAGACCACCATCTATGTGCTCACGGCATTGATCTGCATCATCGGAGCGCTGACGTATTCGCGTCTGCCTAAGGAGCAGTTCCCGGATATCGTGGTACCGACCATTCTGGTGACCACGATCAATGCCGGCACGTCGCCGATCGACGTCGAAAACCTGATCACGCGGCAGATCGAGAAGCAGATCAAGTCGGTGGCCGACGTCAAGAAGGTCACCTCACAGTCGCTGCAGGACGCTTCGATCATCGTGGTCGAATTCACCACGGACATCACGCCCACCGTTGCCAAGCAACGCGTTACTGACGCCGTGGACCGATCCAAGGCGGATCTGCCAACGGATCTGACGCAGGGTCCGGACGTGCAGGAGATCGACTTCTCCGAGTTCCCGATCATGTTCGTGAACATTGCCGGAGACATCGGCCTGGACAACCTGAAGAAGTATGCCGATGAGCTGCAGGATCGGATCGAGTCGATGAAAGAGATCCGCCGCGTGGATATCATCGGTGCGCTGGAGAAGGAAGTGCGGGTGGACCTTGATCCCAACCGGATGCAAACCCTCGGTATCTCGTTCAGCGATGTAGCCAATGCCATCCGCAACGAGAACATCAACGTTTCGGGCGGTGATCTGGTGGTGGACGGTGTGCGGCGCAACGTGCAGCTCTCGGGTGAATTCAAGAGCGCCGACGAGATCAGCCTGGTGGTGGTCAAGGGTAGTCGAGGCAACTGGGTGTACCTGCGCGACATCGCAACCGTTGTGGAGACCAATCAGGAGCAGCAATCCTTTGCGCGCCTGGACGGCAAGCCGGTGATCACCCTGTCGGTATTGAAAAAAGCCGGCGAGAACCTGATCGACGCGTCCGACCAGATCCAGAGCATCGTTGCCGAATATGAGGCCAAGCGGCTACCGGACAATGTGAGCATCGTGCTCACCAACGACATGTCCGTGGCTACGCGCACGAACATCGCCGACCTGATCAACTCGATCATCATCGGCTTCATCCTGGTGACCATCGTACTGATGTTCTTCATGGGGGTGCAGAACGCCTTGTTCGTTGGTCTGGCCACGCCGCTGTCGTCCTTCCTGGCCTTCATGGTGCTGCCGGGCATGGACTTCACCTTCAACATCGTGGTAACCTTCGCCTTCCTGTTAGCGCTCGGCATCATTGTGGATGATGCCATCGTGGTGATCGAGAACACTCACCGCCTGCATACCAAGGAGGGCATCGACGTCAAGACCGCCGCCAAATACGCGGCAGCAGAGGTGTTTGCACCGGTGGTCGCCGGCACGCTTACCACACTCGCCCCGTTCTTCCCGCTGCTCTTCTGGCCGGGACTGGTAGGGGAGTTCATGGTCTACCTGCCGGCCGTTCTGATCATCACGTTAACGGCGTCCCTGGTCGTAGCCTACATCATCAACCCGGTGTTCGCCGTCGACTTCATGGACAAGAAGCCGAAGGCCTTCAATGGTCGTCGACTGATCATCACCGGCGGAGCTGTTGGCTTGTTGGTCGGTATCAGCCTGCTGGCCGGTGCAACGTGGTTCGTGACGCTGACGCTGATCAGTACGGCCTTCTACTTCCTGAACCGCGTCTTCATCACGCCCAAGCTGATCACACCGTTCCAGGAGCGGACCCTGCCGTGGATCATGGACCGTTATCGAGCTACGCTGCGATTCGTGCTGCAGGGGTGGCGACCCTATCTGGTGATCGTCGGGATGGTGCTCTTGTTTGTCCTGACGGTGGTGATCACGGGAATGTTCGGTCAGTCGCCGGTCTTCTTCCCAAGCGGCGAGCCGAACTACGCGTACGTGTACATCAAGATGCCGATCGGTACCGATGCCACGGTCACCGACTCGATCACCCGTGTGGTGGAGCAGCGTGTGAAAGCGCTGATCGGGGAGAACAACCCGGATGTGAATACCGTGGTAGCCAACGTGGGTATCGGTGCCGGTGACCCACAGAATCCTGACCGGACCATTACGCCGCACAAGGGTAAGGTGACCGTTGCCTTCAAGCCGTATGCCGAGCGGGGGAATCCGCTGACCAGCCGGTATCTGACCATGTTCCGCGAGGCGGTCGCCGACATTCCTGGCGCTGAGATCGTGGTTGAAAAAGAGGCCAATGGTCCACCGCAGGGCAAGGATGTGAACATCGAGATCGCCGGAGATGACTTCGACCAGCTCACGGCATTGTCCCGCGAAGTGTACACGTTGATCGCCGACTCATTGAAGATCCCCGGTATCGAGCGACTCAAGAGCGACCTGGAACGCAACAAGCCCGAGATCAGCATCCTGGTAGATCGTCAGAAAGCGAATGCCGAGGGGATCACATCGGGTCAGATCGGAATGGCGTTGCGGAGCGCCTTGTATGGTGTAGAAGCCAGCAAGCTTCGCGTTGGCGAGGATGAGTATCCGATCCAGGTGCGGGCAGCCGAGGCTACGAGGGACGACATGAATGCCCTGTTGAATTTGCCGATCACGTACCGGGAGATGAGTTCCGGAAACTTCCGCCAGGTGCCGGTGGCGTCCATCGCCAAGGTGGAATACTCCTCCACATTCTCCGGCATCAACCGCAAGAATCAGCAGCGCGTGGTCACGCTGTCGTCCAACGTGCTCAAGGAGCAGGGCTACAACCCCACGGATGTGAACCGTCAGATCCAGCAGGCCATCGACGGCTTCCCGGTGCCCGAGGGTTATACGATCCGGCTGACCGGTGCTCAGGAAGAGCAGCAGGAGTCAGCGGACTTCCTGGCCTTTGCGTTCGGTGTGGCAGCCATGATCATCCTGTTGATCATGGTCACGCAGTTCAATTCGATCGCCAAGCCCCTTCTCATCATGTCCACCGTGTTGTTCTCGGTGATCGGTGTGTTGCTGGGCTTTGTGATCTTCCAGTTGCAGTTCTCCATCGTGATCACCGGCGTTGGCATCGTAGCGCTCGGCGGTATCGTGGTGCGAAACGGGATCGTGCTGGTCGACTTCACGGATGTCCTGCGGAAACAGGGGTACAAGACCAGGAAAGCCCTGATCGAAGGGGGCGCGATCCGCTTCAACCCCGTGATCCTGACGGCCGCGTCCACGATCCTGGGCCTGGTGCCACTGGCCATCGGCCTGAACCTGGACTTCATGAGCCTGCTCAACCTCCAGGATCCGCATCTGCACATCGGTTCGGACTCTGTGGCGTTCTGGGGTCCATTGGCATGGTCCATCATCTTCGGACTCGGCTTCTCCACCTTCCTCACCCTGGTGGTGGTGCCGTGTCTGTACTATTCTCTGATCGTGATCACCCTGAAAGTGCAGCGGCTACGCTTCCGCTGGCAACTGGCTGACCGCGACTAGGGTTTTTCGGGCTCGTTCGTTGGGTCAGTTTCAGGCTTGGCCTGTTCGAATCCCAGCGACGCCGAGTTCACGCAGTATCGCAGTCCCGTTGGCATGGGGCCATCATCGAACACATGTCCGAGGTGGCCCCCACAACGAGCGCACACGATCTCGGTGCGGGTCATTCCATGGCTGTAGTCCGGACGCGTGACGATGGCTCCACTGTCGATCGCATCATAGTAGCTCGGCCAACCGCAGCCGGAATCGTATTTCTGTTCGCTGGTGAACAGCGGAGCTCCACACCCACGGCAGGTGTAGGTCCCGTCTGCATGGTGATCCCAGTACTTGCCTGTGAAGGCACGTTCCGTACCTTTCTGACGCAGGATCCGGTATTCTTCGGGTGTGAGCTCGGCTTGCCATTGTTCGTCGGTCTTCATGATGGTGGCTCCAGTAGAATCCGTGGTGGAAAGGGGCTTGGTCGATACGTCGCCGGTGGATGATTGTGCCGTGCAGGCAACCGTGAATGCCAGCACGGTCAGAGCGGTCAGCAGAGTGGAACGCATAGTATGCAACCTACAACGTGGATGTGATGGAACGGGACGAATGGCGGCAACTCTTACTGTCGGCCCTTGGCCGGTATAGACGCCTATGGCCACAAGAGCTAACAACCATCGACCGCATGATGGAGTTCATCGGACGCGAGCCGGACTGCTTTGAGCGTTTTACGGTGGAAGGTCACGTGACGGGTTCAGCATGGCTGGTGGGACCCGACGGCCGCCAGGTATTGCTGAATCACCACCGCAAACTTGACAAGTGGCTGCATGTTGGAGGCCATGCCGACGGCAACGGCAATGTGCTGGAGGTAGCGCTGAGCGAAGCGCGGGAGGAGTCGGGGATCACAGAGGTCGTACCACTCACTGCCGAGATCTTCGACATCGATATTCACCCGATCCCGGCTCGGGGAACCGATCCGGAACACCTGCACTTCGACGTGCGTTATGTGTGCCGCGCCCTGCACATGGATCATGTGGTGAGCTCCGAGTCCAACGACCTTGCCTGGGTGAATGTCTCGCAGATCCACCCCTATACCACCGAAGAATCCATGCTGCGGATGGCTCGCAAGTGGATGTTCTTCAACCCCGAGTTGTTTCCATGACGCGTTACGAACGCACGGTCCGGATCGAAGCTCCGATCGAACAGGTCTTCCATTTTCACGACGACACCGCCAACCTGCTCCGGATCACACCACCCAACATTAGGGTGCAGATCGAAGCCATGGGGACGCCGGGTCCTGGCTACGAAGTACTCCTGAAGGTCCGCCAGTTCGGACTCTTTACGATGCGCTGGCACGTAAGGATCACGGTCTATGAACCACCACACCTGATGATCGACGAGCAGATCTCCGGTCCGTTTGCGACGTGGAAACAGATCCGGGAGTTCCGCACGGTGGACCGTGGAACGGAACTCACCGACATCGTAGAGTACACTCCACCGTTGGGTCTTCTGGGCCGCCTAGCAGACATACTGGTGATCAACCGCCAGATCCGCACGATGTTCGCCTTCCGGCAGGCGAAGACGAAGGAGATCCTTGAGCGCTCGAGGGCTTGAGCGCTAAGGGCTTAAGGGCTAGAAGGCTTTAGCGTTTGAGGGCGTTAGTCATCGACGAGCAAGATAATTTCCCTTTGTCCTTCGGCGAACAGCACGTACAAGCCGGGAATACTTGAATGTGCCATCATGCCTGGGAAATTCCTTCGCTGCATCGAAATTGTCCTACCGTGAGCATCGCTCAGGCTGAAGTCATTTATCTGACGTTGTTCGAGGTATCGAGACAGCTGATCGACGGACAGGATCCGCATTGGTTGTTGTGCTGGCAACGCAGTTGCATCGTTCACGCTCGTAACGTGATCCAGCCGATACACTCCATCGGAAGCCGCCACAAGGATCGCGCCTGAACTGGAGAGAGCAATGCTCGCCGGATTGGTGGTGAGTGGCAGACGTTCGTCAAGAACCCAGGACTGTCCGTCATTTGTACTGTAGTAAATGCCGGAAATCAATGCTGCGTACAACGTGCCATCTGGATGCTGGACGATGTTACCAGAAGTGATCTGCCATGACCCTGAAAACACGGGCTGATGGACTGCGTTCCACGTTTGGCCACAATCTGAGGAACGCAAAATGCAGACACGATTTGCTTGGTAGGATGACTGAGTACGCTCTCCAACAACGGTATCCTCAACCATACGCATCGTCGTGGCTAGCAGCGTCCCATCCCGTGTTTCGGCAAGGCTCATCACATACGTTGCATCGTCAGTGGGAAGAGGGGTTGACACCCACGTTGCTCCATCATCGGTGGAGCGCAGAATGCCTCCCCACCGGAATGCCCGAGTAACGTTAGTTGCTGGATCGATGCGATGGGTTCCAAGGACTGAAGCAACCAGTGTACCGGCAGTGCACTGTACTACATGGGAAGGGTAGCCCATAGAGTCAGCAGACGAATTCACAGATGAGATGTCGAACGTGTCGATGGTGTGTTGCCTATGCAGGCGCAACACGCCCTTCCACCCGGTCGCAAACCGTCCGTCTCTGAGTACTGCCCCAAACGACGTTGGCGCATTCAACAAGGTGTCCGCTCGCGTACCGTCACTACTGGTCACTCGCACAACCGGACCACTAAAGATCCTGCCTTGCGCAAGAACGGCTGGTACGGATGCACCCCGTTCCCGAAGATCACCGTCTGGGTGCTGCCCATGATACCCGACGTTTGGCTGTCTAGTCTCATCGCTGAGAAGAAGTCCACGTACGACGCGGCCTCTTCCGTACGCGTCGGGCCGGACGAGCTGCTCCAAGTCGGTGACGACACACAGCTGTTCGCCGTCCTCCCATGTGAATAGCATTCGCTTCAGTGGGAAGATGTCGATCTCTCGAATGAATGACCCAAACGCATATACACTTCTGTCCGGCCAGTAAATGAGTTCCTGCTGGTTCTCCAGCCCCGAATTCAGGTAACCAAGCCCCTGCAGTTGAGCTGGTGCCGGCACTAAGTGATCCTTTACGCCGACGGGCAGGATGATCGAGTCAACGGACACGGGATGCCTCAGGTCGATCCGATACATCACCATGGGAGATTCTTCCTTGATTCGCAGGTAAGCCCAACCACGCTTCTGAGACGAATACCGATTGTGGTCTCCTCTACCGTCCAGGAATGCCTCTCTGGGACGCCACTCGTGGAGAGTCCACGATCCATCACAGTACGTTGCTGTCCACCCCATCTTGTCAAGATAAAACACACACCTATCTGACGTCTCGAAGATCTGCAAGGGGTCTAGACGTACAATCGTTCCATTCAGAAGAGCGGAGTCGACACGTTGAGCAACCGTATCACCAAGGGCACCCACGTACAGCCGTAGTTGTGAGCTGTCCCCCTCGATAACCCTCGTTGTCAGCCATGCGAGTGAATCAGACCCAAGGTGGACGATCCGCATCAGTTCGCCGCCATACGGATCCGTTCGTGTCATCGGGCTCTGAACCCAAGCGTCCCCTCGATCGGGCAGCAGACACTCGTAGAACTGACGACCACTCTCGATAACGCACAGCGCGGCTCCACTCCCCTGGCTTGACACGCCTAAAGGGACAGAACCTTGGCGATCATGAATGTTCCACGTCACACCATAGTCCACACTGGTGTATTCCTTTGAACCACGCCCAAGGCGCACGACTCCATCAGGTGTGTGATCATACGAATGGTTCGCGGTTTGAACGCTGTCATCCAGCTGGTCACCTTGTACACTCCCATCAGGACCGATCAGATACATCCGGTTCATACCCTCAGTACGAGTAAAGAACAGTCGGTGATCCCCAGCAAAACCAAAATATCCATATGGCCAGAAGGAAGCATCCAACTGCTCGAAACGGCGGGCAACACCATCAACGAGATTGACAACAAAAAGGTGGTTGTGCTTCACGTGTATCAACAGGTTGGTATCCTGATACTCGACAACGTCATTGATCAAACCGACAGTCGACGAACTCGTGGTGCGTTGTGAGTACAGAAGCTCCTGCCCTGTGACCCTTGTCTGCACCAACGGTGCAACGAGCAACACGAACAACGTAAATGCAGTAGTGGCATATGACTGATCATGACAAGACATTGTCGCCTACTCCTTTATCACCTTTACAACCAGCTGTTCACGCTCTGTCTCGACCACCACAAGGTACACACCTCTCGCCGACGATTGCATGTCAATAATGATTGACTGGAGCCCAAACAACGATGGGTTGATCTCAGCCAGAAAGTCTGCGATGACGGAACCGTCAACAGAAAATACTTTGGCGGAGCGAATCTTGCCGTAGGACAGTGCTGCGTTGTAGACCTCAATATCAATGTTGTCCCTGATGACTGTATGCTTCGCCGACACAGTAAAAGACGGCGGGACAGCTTGCATGTCAACGGAGAGCAGTAGCACCAGCGCGACAGATGCCAGGCACAACACCGTGCACGCTGGAGCTGCGAGTGTCCGCAGCCCCAGCCATGCACAGTTTTGAAAGCACGTATTCATTACTCGCAGCAGCCCGTAACCGTCGGACATCCCTGTTCACAGCCCTGCGTGCAGGTACCAGGGTCTTCGCATGTATACACCGGCAGAGGATCCCAGTAACAGTTGCCAGATTCTCGTTTCCAGCGCAGCTCCATTCTGCAACACGGAATGTCAGTGCCACAGGGTACGATGCAGCCATTCATGTCCGTCGTCGTGCACTTGGGAGTTCGGATCTCCCAGCAGTAGACACTGCCATTGGGTACGTTGATGCCCCATTGGTTCGTGGGGTCGCATGCAGAGTTCTTGATGTCACAGAGTATCGCGCTGATGATCTGCACATTGGTCAGCCCAGCCGGTCGCGGATCAAGGAAACAGATCTTATGGAGCACAGAGAACCGATTCTGAACATAAGACGAGTTGCATGATCCACCCGTTCCCGGTGTCCCTACGTCACATAGGTAGATTTCCATGTCGTAGTCCGCTCCGCCGATGCATATCGTGGCTACGATGGTGTCTGTCACGGTCGTACACTCGCAGTCGCTCGCTGTCAGTGGCTGCACCGAAGCGGCTACAGCCAGGAACGTGAAAACAAGCGCAACAAAGATCCCTCGTGTGGTATAGGTTGGACATCGCATAATGCCCTCCTTAATATGTGGGTGATGAATGAGGCGACATTCAGATGCTGCAGTCATTCAAAAGCCGCACCCGTAATGTAAGGGGGGGGGGGGGGGTAGAAATACGCAAGTAAAAAGCAGGACTGAGATCTATTCTGCTATTTGAGGCATATACAACTACGTCGGGCTCTACCCACACTTGTCGATAGCGGTTAGGAACGATGTAGTAGGAGTTGATCCCTCAAGCCCTCCAGCGTTCAAATGCTCCAACGTTGTTCAGTCTTGCGATTGCTCGATCGATTGAACTTGCACTCTGGCAGATTCGACCAACTCCGCCATTTCTCTTCTGGACGCGGCAGCATAACACCGCTCGATGAGGTCTTCGATGATCGGCTCGATGCGAAGAAGGACCGGTGAGGCGGGAAGGGGGCGTGACTCCTTGGCTGTGAGCAGGAACCCGCGCTGGATGTTGTCCAATTGGAACTCTGCGTCGCTGAAAACCAGGTCCGAGGCCGGGAATCCTGCGTCGGACACCTGGTGGCAGAACTGTGCGGACTGCCGATACTCCGTAAGCCAGGCGATCAGGTCGGCGGCCTGCCTGGACAAGCGGCTACCCTTGCTGATACAGAGGACGTCGCCGTTCAGGATCGATGGTGTAGGAAGGACTTCGAACGATGTGACGTTGCGAGCATTGGCCATGTCGATGATCCAGGCGCCCGTGTAGAGGTATTCGATCTCCCCTCGGAGAAAGCGCTCGTCCAGCGATCTGGAGGGTTCCAGGAGAGCCCCTTGCCGAATCGTGTCCCGAAGAGCCCACAAGGCCTGAACGAGCTGGTCGTTCATGTCGGCCGCGATCGGCGTTCTGGTGTAGAACTCGGTTGCTCCCGCCTGCCAGAGCAGGGGCAGCGAACGCTTCAGGATGTTGTGCGCATCCGATCGGGCCAGTCCCCATCGATGCCGTGCCGGAGCTCCGGTCCAATGCACCAGCGCACGGGCGTTCAGCACCCACAATGCCGCACGATCGGCGATAGTGTTGGGGTGTTCGAGCGGGGCGAACACGCCGGAGGCATCGAATTCCGCGAACCAGTCCATACCCAGATGGACGATGTCTGGCTGGGTACCGGCATTGAAGGCCAATTGCAGTTTCTGCTTGCCGTCGGCCCAACTCAATGGCACTGGCTCGACGGTGATACCAGGATGTGTGGCCTCGTAGGTGTGTAACAGCTCGAGCAGCGCCTGCTCTTGTGCCGGTTCCGACCAGAAGTGCCAGAATGTGATCGAGGTGGCAGGGGGCTTGTCGGTGCACCCCAATACCAGCCCTGCGACCAACAGGAGTGTGAGCCGAGCGATCACCGTCGCGGACCCGGCGTTACCGGATCTTCGCGGGTGCCTGCTGCAGGCTTGGGTGTGACAGCAGCACCGGAGGCAGGTGCTGCGGGGCGGCTATCGGATGGTGTTGCTGCCGGGCGAGCGGCCCCGCTGGGAGCAGCGGCAACGGCGGCGGTCGGAGTGGACGAAGCCACTGCTACTGCCGGTTGCGTCCGACGTCCCGGGCGTTCTACAAGGAACGGACCCTGGATCGGGATCTCGTCCTTGACCAGTACCGCACTGTCCGCAGGTGTCGGCAAACTATCCGATCCTGTTGGCTTCATGCCGTCGGGCCAGACCCGGTTCAAATACAGGTTGATCACGTCGCGTACGATCGGAGCGGCAACGGTGGAACCAAAGCCGGCATTTTCGACCATCGCGCAGACGGCGATCGTGGGGTTCTCCATTGGCGCAAAGGCTACGAACCAGGAGTGGTCTTTGCCGTGGGGGTTCTGGGCCGTACCGGTCTTGCCGCACACCACCGTGGTGGGCAGCTTCACGTTGCCGGCCGTACCGCCCGGTTGGTTCACCACCAGGTACATGCCCTGGCGCACGATCTCCATCGTCTGTGCCGAGATCTGCAGGTCCGTGGAGTCGTACGCGACCCACTGTTTGCGACCCAAGGCCTTGTTCTGGATCGCCCGCACGGCATGAGGTTGGAACAACGTTCCGCCATTGGCCAGAGCAGCCGTATACCGAGCCATCTGCAGAGGAGTGACCAACAATTCGCCCTGACCGATACCCCAGTTCGCTGCGGCGTACTTGCTCCAGCCGCGCTCGCCATAGACCTTGTCCATGTAGGCCGTGCTCGGTACAAGCCCCAACTTCTCCTCGGAGATATCGGCCAAGGTGCGGGCCCCAAATCCGAAGCGTTCGCCCCATTTCTCCATCAGGTCGGGTCCCAGTTTCATGCCGCATTGGGCAAAGAACACGTTGCAGGAGGCTTGAATGGCCCGCTCCACAGTGATCGCTCCGTGTGCCCCGTGGCAGGCCATGGAGCGGTTGCCGTAGTAATAGGCACCGGAACACGAGAGTCGTGTCTGGGGTGTGATCAATCCCTCTTCCAGACAGGCGATCGCAACCAGCATCTTCCAGGTTGATCCTGGTGGATACTGCGAAATGGAGCCCCGATTGAGAAGGGGCTTCTCAGGATCCCGGAAGAGTTGGTTAAAGTAGGATCGCGTGGTCCGTCCGGTCAGTTCTCGGAGATCGAAGTCGGGCATGGAAGCAAAGGCGATGATCTCGCCGTTGCGCGGATCAAGGGCCACTACGGCTCCTCGCTTGCCCTGTAGGGCTTTCTCGGCCAATACCTGCACGTCGGCATCCATGCCAAGGTAGAGGTCGAAGCCCTCCCGTGCCTGGATGTCGCTCTTGCGATCGTTGAAGCTGGCAACGCGTTGACCGCGATTATTCACGGCGACAAACTCAAAACCTTTCTGTCCGCGGATGTAGGACTCATACGAGCGTTCCAGTCCTACCTTACCCGTGATATCACCAGGATCATACGCATCGCCGAAGCGTTGCAGCTCGTCTTCGCTCACCTCGCGCGTATAGCCAAGCAGGTGGGCGGCGTTGCCGTCAAAGGCGTAGTACCGCTTTGGATCGGTGATCACATCCACGCCCGGCAACCATTCCCGCTGTTCTTCGATCAGAGCCAGGATCTCGTTCGGTACGTCGCGACCAAAGGAGATCTTGAAGGGACTGAACTTGTTCAGCCGTGCCGCTTTCGCAACTTCTACGGCGATCGCGGAATCCGACACGCCCAGCAGTTTGGACAGGCGCTGGCGAGAGACCTCCGTGAATTCGTAGGGCGTCACGATAATGGAGAAGCCACCCACGTTCTGCACGATGGCGCGTCCATGCCGGTCGAACATCATCCCGCGGAATGGTTCGATCTTGATCTGTTTGATGGCCTGGGCTTCGGCCTTCAATCGATACGCGCCGCCCTGTACGATCTGCAGCCATCCTAGTCGGAGGATGAAGATCAGTGCCAGCAGCATCACCGCGTAGCGGAAGATGCGCTGTCGGGACACAGAGCCGAAGTGCTCGTCGCCAATGATGCGGTTCATACCAAGGCCCCCTGCCTATCGGCACGTCGGGCCATGGCGCGATCATGGACGATGGAGACCAGGGCAAAGAAGACACCGAGCATCACGTTGCCGTAGCGTTGGTCGATAAAGCCCGCGGTGAGAATGGTCACGTACAGCGCCGGCAGAAAGGTGGCCATGCCGATCGCAATGGCACGATCGAGCGGCGGCGCGACGTCGCGTCGGAACAACCGAAAGGAATCTGCTGCCGCACGCCAGGAAAACATCAGGACAAAGGCCATCATGATCAGCGCCAGGGGGATGCCGAGTTTGAAGATGAGGGAAACGTAGCCGATATGGATGAAGGTCTTGCGCCAGGTGAACTGGTCGATCGGATCCCACGAGAGCAGGGGTGCCCGGAGTCCGTTCCCACCCATCGGATACATCCGAATATACTGTTCGGCGGCATCAGCCTCGATCAGGCGGGTCTCAAAGGATCGGTCGCCCCCGGTGAGCTGGGTGGACGAAGAGATCCGCTGTTCGATGATGCGCACGCCGATCGCCGTGAGACGCGGATTCCAGGCGTTGGCCGCGTAGTAGCCGGAGAGGATGATCAGGACGCTGCCGACAGCCAGAGCGATGTTCTGACGCCACGACAGATAGATCGTCATCAAGACCACAGACAGAGCAAAGACCACCCAGAGCGAGCGTGTGAACGACTGCAACAGTCCGCCCAGGTCGATCAGGATCAGGCCGAGAAGAGGCAGGCGCACCTTCCACGAACGCGTATGGAACAACATGGCAATGGCCACCACGAGAGCCATCACGAAAGCCGGTGCGAACAATCGGCTGCGGGAGGCCAGGATCTGATAGGCGTACACCATGCCGCCCGCACCGGAGCGGGTCTTGTAGTGCCAGGCCGAATAGGCGGCCATGATCACCGTGGAGATCGCCAGCAGAATAAGGAGCTGCTTCAGGGAGCGATCGTCCTTGCCGAAATACTCGCGGAGAGGGAAGTGATACAGGATGAGCAGGAACAGGGTCCACTCAAGGATCCAGTCCAGCAGCTCCACCTCGTTCAATAGAGCGATCACCACGTTGGTGATGGACAGCGCCAGGAAGAGAAAGATCAAGAAGTCGCCCCACCAACGGATCACTTTCTGACCACTACCGATCCGGAAGGTCAACCACACGAGCAGCGAGCCCAGAATGAATCCGCCGAGAATGACCTCGGATGCCGACAGGCCAATGCCGGTGTCGAACAGAAAGACCGGAAGCGTCAGGATCACCGTGCCAAGCCAGAGCTTAGGCCACTTCACCATGGCAACGAGCATGCCGATCCCGAGCATGATCACGGGGATCAGGGCTGCGGTGAGTTCGAGGTTCATGCCTCTGGGGTCGGGGTGGTCGACTTCGGTTTCGACGGCCCCATGAAGCCCACATAGGCATGGCGGCCCAGGAGCAGAATGATCACCAGGATCCCTGCGCCAAGGCCGGTACCGGCGGCGATCATGGCGCGCTTGGGTCGGTCCTTCTTTTCGGCAGGGATCGGATCGTCGACCACCAGCAAAGAGGGGGTCGACTTCATCCGATCCAGCTCGGCTTGTTCAAGCGTGGGCATGAGGAAAGCTTTCAGCTTTGCATGCGCTTCGAAGTCGCCCAGCATCCGCATGTAGTTCGCACCGATCCCGGCAGCATCCGTGATCGCGAAGTTGCCGGCAAAGCCCGGCTGGTTCTGTGCCTTGTCGAACTGTTCCTGCATCTGTCGAACCATCGTGGCCTGCGAGCGCACCTGGGGATCGTCCTCGCCATAGCTCGATCGCAACAAGCCCAGAATGGTCTGTTGCTTCATCAGGTCTACCTTGGCATCGGCCAGAGCCGACGCTGATGCTTTGGCCTGTTCTTCCGGCGCGAACATCAGGTGCTCTCGGGAGAACTTGGACAGCGAATCGGTGATGCGATCCAGCGTGGAGTCGATCATGGCGATCCGTTGGCTTACGTAGGAATACGTTTTGCTGGCGTCTTTCCGATGGATGTCATTCGCGATGGCATTGGCGTAACCAACGAAGGCACGGCACATCTCGGCGGCCTTGACTGAATCGCGACTCCAGATCGAGATCTCGTAGTTGCCTTCAGCGTGGAGCTCGATGTCCAGGTTGTCTTCAAACGCACCACGGACATCCTTCATCGGCCGGCCGGCCAGTTCATACTCGTCCACCAGGCCAAAGCGCGCGATCATCGAGTCGCGGATCTGCCGCGTGAACAGCACTACGATGAACTCGTACTGCTCACCCTGTTTGCCGCTGATCTTGTTCAGGCCAAAGTCTTTTAGAGCCGTGCTCAACCCGCTCAAGGCTCCACCCATCACACCCTGGTCGCTGGCAGCCGGTACGCAGTTGATCGTGGACTTGTAATAGTTCGGCAGGGTCCGCGTGTACAGATACATGCCAACGGCTGCGACCAGGCTGACGCCGAGGATCAGCCATTTGAATCGTAGCAACAGCCGCACGGATGCCGCCGTCGAAAAAGTTTCCGCCATGGGGCCTGAGAGTGGTGTTGAAAATCCCGCAAAGATACGGCGAATTGCGACGGGCGATCGGCGGGACTATTGGGGTAAATTCGAGGCCAAGCATGCGCCCACTTCGAATCCTGTACCTGGCTCCACGGATCCCCACGCCACCCTTTGATGGGGGAGGGTACAGCATCGTGCATCAATTACGAGATCTGCGCCGGGCCGGACACCACGTCACGCTCGGAGTGACCAACACGTCTCGGCACCGAGCCACGGAAACCGACGCTCTGGAGCTGTGCGATACGCTGGTAATGGAGGACGTGGACACGTCCATTTCCGCCCTTGGCGCTCTTCGAGCGCTCATGATATCGACGGAGCCCTATCGATCCGGGCTACCACCAGCCCCCTACAACCTTCGGCGATTCATCCATGCGAGGTTGGCGGGGCGTTTGATCGATGCCGTTGGTACGGGTTCGTTCGACGTGATCCATGCCGACTATCTGGCCATGGCCTGGTATGCCCTGGCGATCCGTTCCGCCGTGGATGCGTGCCCACCCGTCCTGTTGCGGGCACACAATGTGGAGTACCGCATCCTGGAGCACACTGCGGCCGACCGGACACGGTCCTGGCTGCACCAACGGTACTACCGACTGCTGGCCGGGCAGACGGTCCGCTATGAGACGGCGGTGGCACGAGCCGTGCAGGGTATCGCCACGGTCTCCGAGCCCGACGCCGAGGTCTTCCGCGGCATGGCGCCGGAGACGCCGGTGGTGGCCATCACTCCGGGAATGGACCTGCCCTTGGTGCCTCGGGACCTCCGTTCGCGATCGGGCCAGATCCGGATCGGCATGCTTGGTTCGCTGGAGTGGGCACCGAATGTAGAAGGGGCGATCTGGTTCGTGCGTCAGGTGCTGCCGCGTGTGCTCCAACGCCATCCCGACCTTCAACTACATATCGCCGGACGTTCACCGGTTGCCGAGGTCCAGGCCCTGCACAACGGCTCGACGGTGATCGTGCATGGCCCGGTGGATTCGGCAGCGGAGTTCCTGGCTTCCCTGGATATCGTGGTGGTGCCGGTCTTGAGTGGCAGCGGCGTGCGGATCAAGGTCCTGGAAGGTCTGGCCAACGGCTGTGCCATGGTGTCGACCACGCTCGGCGCCGAAGGTCTGGCCGTAGCCGACGGCGAGCAACTATTGATCGCCGATGGCCCGGAGCGATTTGCTGACGCCTGCCTGCGATTGATCAACGACGAGCCCCTTGCCAGAACACTGGGACAGGCGGGTCGAACCTGCATTGAGGACCGGTATTCGTGGCCGGCGGCGACCGCAGCGCTGGAGCAAGCCTATGCGTCGATCGCTTTCAAGCGTTGAATCTCGTCGCGGAGCTCAGCGGCCTTTTCGAAGTCCAGATCACGCGCCGCATTCCGCATCTCTTCGAACATCTGTTCGATCATGTCTTTGCGCTGATCGGGTGTGAGGTAGCGCGCGATGGGTTCGGCAGCCTTCTTGAGCTTCTCGGTCTCGGCCCGTTTGCGCTTCTCGCTGCGTGACGCCTGAATGTCGGCCACCGAGGTCGACTCCAGGATCTCTTCGAGAGACTTATAGACCGTCTTGGGATCGATCCCGTGTTCGCGGTTGTACTCTTCCTGCAGTACACGGCGTCGGTTCGTTTCGTCGATCACCGCCTGCATGGAAGCCGTAATGGCATCGGCATAGAAGATCACCAGGCCATCGACGTTGCGGGCGGTGCGGCCGGCGGTCTGCATCAGCGAGCGCTCGCTCCGCAGGAATCCTTCCTTGTCCGCATCCAGGATCGCCACCAGCGAGACCTCGGGCATGTCGAGTCCTTCGCGCAGCAGGTTCACGCCGATCAGCACATCGAAGTGTCCAAGGCGCAAACCTCGGATGATCTCCACGCGCTCCAACGCGTCAACATCCGAATGGATGTAGGCCACGCGAATGTTCAGGTTGTGCAGATAGTCCGTCAGATCTTCGGCCATACGCTTGGTCAGCGTGGTACAGAGCACGCGTTCGGAGCGCTCTACGCGACGTCGGATCTCTTCGATCAGGTCGTCGATCTGATTCTTCACCGGGCGAACCTCGATGCGGGGGTCCAGCAAGCCAGTAGGGCGGATCACCTGCTCCACCACGTCGCCCATGGTTTTGGTCAGTTCGTAATCGCCCGGAGTGGCGCTCACGTAGATCGCCTGATGCACGTGGCCTTCGAATTCGTCGAACGTGAGAGGACGGTTCTCGAGGGCCGAAGGAAGTCGGAAGCCGTGATCCACCAAGGTGAGTTTGCGCTGGCGATCACCGTTATACATCCCACGGACCTGTGGGATGGTCACGTGGCTCTCATCGACCACCAACAAGAAGTCCTCCGGGAAGTAGTCCAGCAGACACTGGGGTTTATCACCGGGTTTACGGCCGGACAGGTGCATGGAGTAGTTCTCGATGCCTGAGCAGTACCCGACCTCCTTCATCATCTCGATGTCGAACAGGGTCCGTTGTTCCAGTCGCTGAGCTTCGAGCAGTTTGCCCACTTCTCGCAGCTCTTTGAGTCGGGCCACGAGCTCGTCCTTGATATCCACGATCGCCCGCTGAAGATTGCTTTCCGACGTCACAAAGAGCCGCGCGGGATAGAGCAGCACGGAGTCTGCTGCCTCCAACAGCTTGCCATCGCGGGGATCGACCCACGAGACCCTCTCGATCTCGTCGCCGAAGAGCTCCACGCGGATCGCACGTTGTTCTTCATAGGCCGGGATGATGTCGATCACGTCTCCCCGCACGCGGAACGTGCCGCGAGCGAACTCGAAGTCGTTGCGGCTGTAATGGATGTCGTTCAGCCGGAACAGGAGCTCCTTGCGGCTCATCGTCATGCCGGGCTTGATCACGAACATCTGTCCCTTGAAGTCCTCTTTGGCACCGATCCCATAGATGCACGACACGGATGCCACCACGATCACATCACGCCGTCCTTCCACCAGCGAACTCGTGGCCCGCAGCCGCAGCCGGTCGATCTCGTCGTTGATCGAGAAGTCCTTCTCGATGTACGTGTCGTTCTGGGGAACGTAGGCCTCCGGTTGGTAGTAGTCGTAGTAACTGATGAAGAACTCGACGGCATTGTTGGGGAAGAACCCCTTGAACTCGCCGTACAACTGGGCGGCGAGTGTCTTGTTGGGCGAGATCACCAGGGTCGGTCGCTGCAGCTCGGCGATCACGTTCGAGATGGTGAACGTCTTGCCCGAGCCTGTGACGCCCAAGAGGGTCTGGTGTGGACGCCCGGACCGGATGCCGTCTAGCAGTTCGGCGATCGCTTTCGGCTGGTCGCCGGAGGGCAGGTACTTCGTATGGAGTTCAAAGGTGGACATCGTGTGTTCGATTCTGGACAAGCTGTAAAGGTCGGAACCAGAACAACGATGTGCAAGGGGAGTGGAAAGGGGCTCTCCACGTTGTCCATGACAGAAAACTTATTTGACGCCCCCCCTCAGAACGCCGTATCTTTGCCGTTTTACACGACTTACAAGCGAAACCCCCGCGGAGAACCATGAAACTGTCCGAATTCAAATTCTCGGTCCCCAGAACTGCAGTGGCAAAGTATCCCGCCGATCCTCGTGAGAACGCCAAAATGATGGTGATCAACCGAGAGACCGGCGAGGTCGAAGACAAGCAGTTCAAGAACATCGTTTCCTACATGCAGAAGGGCGATGTGATCGTGGTGAACGAGTCCAAGGTGTTCCCGGCCCGTCTGTTCGGCAAAAAGGAGAAGACCAACGCGAAGATCGAGGTGATGTTGCTGCGCGAGCTCAAGGCGGCGGAGCGCATCTGGGACGTTCTGGTGGAACCGGCTCGCAAGGTCCGCATCGGGAACAAGATCTACTTTGACGACGGCAATTTCTATTGCGAGATCATCGACAATACCACGTCGCGTGGCCGCACCGTCCGCTTCTCGTACGAAGGTGATCTGCACGAAGTGATCGAGCGCATCGGCCAGATGCCGCTGCCGGAGTACATCAAGCGGGAGCCTACCGAAGAGGATAAAGAGTCGTATCAGTCGATTTTCGCCAACCCGGATAAGGTCGGCTCGATCGCACCAGCCACCTCCGGCCTGCACTTCAGCAAGAAGCTCCTGAAGGCTCTGGAGAAGAAGGGTGTGCAGATCGCTCCGATCCAGCTGAACATCGGCCAAGGGGTGTTCGAGACCATCGAGGTCGAGGATCTGACCAAGCACCGGATGTATAGCGAGTACTTCGAGATCACGAAGTCGTCGGCCGACACCATCAACAAGGCCCTCAAGGCCAAGAAGAATGTCTACGCCGTTGGCTGCTCCGTGGTGCGAGCGTTAGAGTCCAGCGTGCTGACGTCCGGCATCGTCAAGCCGAACAAGGGCTGGACCGACAAGTTCGTGCACCCGCCCTATGAATTCAAGATCGCCAACCGGTTCATCACGAACTTCCACACGCCGGCCTCTCCGGGCTTGCTGATGGCCACGGCCTTCCTTGGCGACAAGGAAGAACTGTTCAAGGCCTACAAGCGCGCCGCCAAGACCGACTACCGCTTCTTTGCCTATGGCGACGCGATGTTGATCATCTAGGGGCGATGGGCGAGGGGCGAGGGGCGAGGGGCGAAGGGCGAAGGGCGAACAACGAGCAACAAGCAACGACTGATGAGGCAACGGATATGACTTCCTATGAACGTCTGACAAAGGTGATGAACACGGTCGTAGACCTTGGCGCTGCGGCGTCTGTGCTGGGTTGGGACCAGGAGACGTTCATGCCCGATGGTGCGGTGGAAGCCAGAGCCGAGCAGTTGGCTACGCTCTCGGGTTTACAGCATCACCACATGGTGAACGACGAGGCCCAGGCAGCCGTCGAAGCCGTCAGGGTGGACCTGGCTTCGCTGCCGGAGCGCAAGCGCCGTGTGGCCGAGATGTTCATCCGCGATCATGAGCGCGATCTGAAGCTACCGGAATCATTCGTACTCGATATGGCCCGCACCGCTTCGCTGGCACAGGATGCCTGGAAGCGAGCCAAGGCGAAGAGTGATTTCACGGTCTTCCAGCCTCTTCTGGAAAAGATCGTCGACCTGAAACGGCAGGAGTCCAGTATCCTCGGCGGTGGGGAGCATCCATACGATGCGATGCTCGACACGTATGAACCCGGTTTGACAACGGCGCAGCTCACACCTGTCTTCGATCGACTTCAGAAGGGCACCAAGGAGATCCTCGACCAGATCACACCGGCTCAGTCTGCGGTGGACGACCTGGTCCTGTACCGCTCGTATCCTAAGGATCGGCAGCTGTCCGTCGCGAAGACGATCATTTCGCATCTCGGATTCTCGGGCACCACCGGACGGGTGGACCTGAGCGAGCATCCCTTCTGTACGCACTTTGCCCACACGGATGTTCGATTGACCACTCGGATCCGGGAGACGGACCTACGGTCGTGTCTGTTTGGACTGATCCACGAAGCCGGTCACGGCATGTACGAGCAGGGCGTTTCGGCAGAGCTGGCCCGCACACCGTCGGCTCAAGGAGCCAGCATGGGCATCCACGAGTCGCAGTCGCTGTTCTGGGAGAACGTCGTGGCCAGGAGCGAAGAATTCTGGTCGTGGGCATTTCCGATCCTTCGCGATGCCTTCCCGGACCAGCTTAAAGACCAGTCCGTTCAGAGCTTCTACCGCGCGATCAACAAGATGCAGCCGTCACTCAATCGCGTAGAGAGCGACGAGCTGACGTACAACCTGCACATCATCCTGCGTTTTGAACTGGAGCGAGACCTGATGGCCGGTACCATCAGCGTGGCAGAGATCCCCGAGATCTGGAATCAGAAGATGCACGACCTGCTCGGAGTGATGCCGTCCAACGACGCTGAAGGCTGCCTGCAGGATGTGCATTGGTCCTTCGGCGGCATCGGTTACTTCCCATCCTACGCCCTCGGCAAACTGTACGCCGCCATGGAATGGAACGTGATGCAGCAGGAGATCCCGGATGTGAGAGACCGCATTGCCAATGGCGACTTCACGCCGGTGCTCAGCTGGCTGCGACTGAAGATCCACGATTACGGTCGCACGGAAACACCGAACGAGATCATCCAGCGTATCGCCGGCCGGCCGCTCACGGAGACGGATTTCCTTAGCTACGTGAGCACCAAGGCGCACCACGTCTATGGCCTCTGAGTTCGCGGATCGCATTGCGACGTTTCTGACGTCGTTGACGATCGACGAGCCCCTTGCCCCCGGATTTGAGGTGTTGGATCCCTACCGCGACCCCGAGGTACGCAAGGTAGTGGACCGCTTTGTTCGAATGGCCTATGCCGGCGACCATCCCCGCACGGCGATCTGGGGGATCAATCCCGGACGGTTCGGCGCGGGTGTGACGGGACTGTCGTTCACCGATCCATTCGTCCTTACCGAGGTATTGGGCTTTGACACGTCCATCACGGGGCGTCGAGAGATCTCTGCGGAGTTCATCTGGAAGGTGGTCGACGCCTACGGTGGTCCGGCCGCCTTTTTTCGAGATTTCTACCTGTCGGCCCTGAGCCCATTGGGCTATATCCGTGAAGGCCGCAACGTGAATTTTTATGATGACGCGGACTTCCTGAACCGCATCCAGCCGCAGATCCTGTCCTGGATCAAGCTGCAGCAGGGGGCTGGTCTGCAGGCGGACCGGTGTGTGGTCCTGGGAACGGGGCGGCTCCGGGAAGTGATGGAACAACGGCTGCGTCCGCATCTGGACTACACCACCGTGGAGTATCTCGAGCACCCACGCTTCATCATGCAGTATCGACGTCGGCAGATGGAGGAATACGTGGACAAGTATGTCCAGACCCTCTTGCGGATACGATCGTAGGTTCCGTATCTTTGAAGCTCTGTTCTCGAACAATCGCGCCAACTTAGCTCAGCTGGTAGAGCAGTTCATTCGTAATGAACAGGTCGCCGGTTCAAGTCCGGCAGTTGGCTCACACGCGAAACCCTGATCGATCCACATCGGTCAGGGTTTTTTCGTCGACAACGGTAATTTGAACCGATTGGCCTCGTACCGGCGAGTTGCGCGCGCTGGACTGCGGCGTTGTGATCGGTTGCATCAGGAAGGGTACAACATGCTGGGTTTCGGACGTGTGATGGTTGTGATCGCGGTGGTCGTGCTGGCGGCTTCGTGCGCCAAACAGGACCATGTTGGCGAGCCCCCTCCCAAGGATGGCCCCGTGCTCTCTGTGAGCGAGGCGCTGGATCCCAAGCAGTTCGGCCGCACCATAACCGTGTCGGGCCAGATCCATCAGGTGTGTCAGGACGAGGGGTGCTGGATGTCGATCACCGACGGAACGTCGTATCTGCGCGTCACGTTCAAGGATGAGGCCTTCTACGTGCCCACCACACTCAGTGGACCCGTGGTGGTGCGCGGTGTGGTGAATGAATCCGTCGTGGAGCAGGACGTAGCCCAGGCCATCGGCGGAAGCATCGGTCTGAGTGACGAAGCGATCGCGGCGATCGAGGGTGATCAGCGCATTGCCATGATGGTGGCCACCGGTGTGCGCATGTCTGCAGAATGATGCAGTGCCGATGAAACTCCTGCGTGTGGCATCCGTAGCGCACGCGCCGAATAGGGACGGGAAATGAAGATCACGATGGACCAACAGACGCAGCGACCTGTGATGACCACACTTGTGGTCAGCGGAGCCGTGTTGGTGCTGCTACGGATGCTGGGCGTGGTCCTCTGGAGCGTGGTAGGCGAACAGGCCATCGAGGAGAGCCTCTGGGTGGAGATCGGCCTCGGGCTGATGTCGGGCCTGATCCTGGCATCGATCGTTGCAACGGCCGTGGTCTACTATGGCCGCACCATCTCCGGCGAAATGACCTATGAGCGGATCGCTTCGGCGGTAACCACCTATGCGGTCTCCACCCTGGCCTTGCTGCTGTTTGCAGCCATCGTACCTGATGGGGCCAGCCACGGCCGAGCACTCGACATCGTTGGTGTGGTCACGTCGCATCTGATCGCTGTTGGTGTATACGTGATCAGTATCTCGCTGGCCGGATTCCTGACCGTGATGCTGCTACTGCGTCGACATCAGCGCACCCGTCTGTATCTGATGCTGCAGGGGGCTTTGCTGGGCGCCACGTGGGTCTTTGCCGTCTTCGACGACGTGAACGCCATCTTTGGCGTGATCTCGGTGCTGCTGGCGCTGACCGGCGGTGTGGTGACCCTGATGAACATCAAGCGACTGAATTGGCTGGCCACGATCACGTTGGACAAGAAGATCCGCCTGCTTTGGCTCACCGCCATGGGGGTCTTCGCTAGTATCGTGCTGGCGGTGATGCTGGCGTTCAACCTGGAATCGTACGTTACGGTCTCCACGGAGATGTTCCTGCGTGGAGGGGGTGTACTCCCGGCCGCACTCAATCTGTTCGGATTCCTGTTCTTCGTTCGCCTGTTCTTTGCCACCATGGCATCGCTGCCCAACAGTGGCATTGTGGATCGACGCAGCAGCGAAGTATCGGCCTTGTCTACTCTCACGCGGTTCATTGCCGAATCGGTGAGCGTGAACGACCTGCTCTCCTCCGTTACCCAGCACGCGTTGTCTGTGTGTCGTGCCCATGGAGCGTGGGCCGAGATCTACGAAGACGACCGTGTGCAAGTGGTAGGCGCACAGTTGGTGAGCGAGGAGTATGTGCTCTCGCTACACGGCAACCGTCAGTTCCATCGATTACTCTCCACGGGTGACCAACCCGTGCACATCGAGTCGATTCCCAATGCCTTTGAAGGCGGCGAGTCCATGAGCGCGATCCGCTCCATTATCGCCATCCCGTTGGTGAGTGACGCACGTCGGATCGGAACGTTGGTGATGTTCAGCACCATTGAATTCGGCTTTGAAGCCGACGACCTGAAGTTGCTGACAGCATTTGGCGACACGGTAAGTGTGGGCCTGGATCAGGCTCGGCTGACCGAGACAGCGATCGAGAAGGAGCGGATGCAGAAAGAGTTCGATGTGGCTCGCAACATCCAGCAGTCGCTGCTTCCTCGTAAGGGTCCGGATACGGATTGCTGCAGTATCGACGCCGTAACGATCCCTGCAGCCCAGGTTGGAGGCGATTACTACGACTATGTCCGCTTTGCCAATGGTAACCTGGGGATCATCATCGCCGATGTATCCGGCAAGGGGATCCCGGCAGCCCTTTATATGGCCACGTTAAAAGGCGTGGTACTGGCACAGATGCGTTCGGCTACCGGTCCGGCCGACCTGCTGACCCGCATCAACCTGTCGCTTTATGGATCCATGGAACGCCATACCTACATCACGATGTTGTGCGCAGAGATGGCTTCCGATGGCCGCGCCCTTCGGCTTGCCCGGGCCGGACACACGCCTGCGCTGTTACGCCTTGGCGGCGAGATGCGAACGATCACCCCGAAAGGGGTGGCTATTGGCATCGTACCTCCAAGCCGATTCAGCGAGCTGATCGAGGAGGTGACCGTTCACACCCGTCCCGGCGACCTTTGCCTGCTGACCACCGATGGGGTGAACGAACGTCGGAACGCCAAACTAGCCGAAATGACATTCGACCCGTTAGTGGAGATGATGAAGGGCATGTCGTCCTCGTCGGGAACGGAACTGGTACGGGAGACGCTGCGCGTGGTGGACATGCATGGCACCGGAACCGATCAACACGATGATATCACGATCGTCGGCATCTCGTTTCCCGACGATTGTGAAACCTGCCAGGAGCCCGACCGTATGACCATCACTGTTGGAGTTAGCACATGACCTCATTTCACACCACCACAGAGAAGCAGCCCAATGGCGCCTGCGTGATCTCTCTTGTGGGGTACCTCGATGCGCACACGGCGTCCGACCTGGAACGGACGATGCAAGAGACGATCAATGGAGGGTGCCATCGGATGGTAGTCAACTTTACCGAGTTGGAGTACATCAGTAGTGCGGGCCTTGGCGTCTTCATGGTCTTCATCGAGTCCGTCCGAAAGGCCGGAGGAGACATCAAACTTGCCGCCATGAAGGAGCGCGTATTCTCCGTTTTCGACCTGTTGGGCTTCCCGGTACTCTTTGAGATCCACGACACCGTGCACGGAGCGGTGAGCGCATTCCCAGATGCCCAATGACGGCTCCACTCTATGATACCGATATCCTGCACGTCGCAGCATCAACGGATCGGCTGTCCGAGATCCGCGAGTTTGTGCGTGCCCGGATCACGGACATCGGGTTCTCGGATCTGGAAGAGGATAACATCGTGCTGGCAGTGGACGAAGCCTGTGCCAATCTGATCCAGCATGCCTACAAGAACGACGCCAGCCAGACCATCGATGTGCGGATCATCCTTACGCCGCAAGAGGTCCGCGTAGAGATCAGTGACAGGGCAGCCCCTTTCGATCCGGGAACTGCAGCCCTCCCGGATATGCGCGCTTACTTCGCTGAACGCCGGCATCATGGGTTGGGCATTCTGCTGATGACGCGTGTGATGGACAGGATCGAGTATCAGCCCGCCCGTGCCGGCGGGCAGCCCAATACGCTGGTTCTGAGCAAGCGCCTCACTGCATAGTCTCAAAGCCGTACTTTTGCGGTCTATGAAGTTTGCCATCATGCTTGGCGCCACGCT
>JANJTN010000062.1 GCA_024711065.1 bacterium | reverse complement strand
GGGATGGAGTAGGCCGCTGACCACTCATCCGGGATCACTCCTCCAACCAGTACGTCGTCATGGTGCCTTTGCCTTTGACGTCGATCGCTCCACGCTCTCGGAGTTGCTGTTGGCTGTTGCTGTTGGCTGTTCCCTTTTTCTCAGCAACAGATCGCAGCAACAGCAACTGCGCAGCGAAGCTCTCCGACACCTGGATCCGTCCCGGCTCTCCGGTGCTCTCCATCCGGGAGGCGGTGTTCACGGTGTCGCCCCAGATGTCGTACTGCAAACGTTGTTCACCAACGATGCCGGCAATGATCGGCCCCTGGTGGATGCCGATGCGGAGTGCCAGAGTGTCTTCCCGATCACGATCGATCTCCGAGGACCATGTGAACTCTGCGCGTTGCATGGCGTGGGCTACGGCAGCAATGGCGGCGGCATTCTCCGTGGCAGTACCGCCACTCTTGAAACAGAGGTAACAGTCACCGATCGTCTTCACCTTCACTACTCCATGGTCGGCACAGATCTGGTCGAATGCCGAGAAGAGTCGACCCAAGAGTGCAACCACATCGTTCGGATCCATGCCGGACGTATGCGAGGTGAATCCCACGATGTCCGCGAACAGGACAGCAGCGTCCGCGTGGAGGTCGTTCACGGTCTCGCCATGCAGCACTCGTTCGGCGACCTCCCGTGGTAGCGTTGAGTACAGGACAGCCTTGTGTCGTTCCAGTTCCTGACGGTGCTCCATGGACCGACGTTCCACTTCGTGCGCCATCAATTGTCGGTGGACGTCGGACCCCTGCGTGCGGACCTGATACTCCACCCATCGGGTGTTGTAGTGAACGTAGGCATCGATGTCCTTGCGCGCATACGCCAGTTCGCGCAGGTCGTGCGTAAGCAGGCCTACTTCCAGCTGTTGTTGAGTTCGATCGGCAGCGTCAAGCGCTTCGGTCAGCAGCGCTGCAGCCCCCTCCAGGTCGCCCTCGGCCATCAAGAGCTTCCCGTTGATACGCTTGTGCATCACAGCGTCTTCGAGTGAAGGACCCTGATCGGGCATGCTGTTGAGCAGGGCGCGTGCGGCACCTGTGTTGCCTTCATAGATCTCGTGCAACGCCTGACTTGCGATCACCATGCGGACTCCGCGGAGATATCCGATGTCCTCGTAGATCGCCCGGGCTTTGGCCAGGTGTTCCAGTCCATCACGGACCGTGCCGCGTTCGAAGTGCATGCTAGACAGGTTCTGGTGTTGCAGTCCCATCCCGTACCGATTGCCGATACGTTCGTGGATATCCAGTGCTTTGGCGTACCACCGCACTGCCTCGTCAAAGTCTCGCAGTTTGTTGAACACATTCCCCACGTTGCCGGAGAGTCCGGCCACCTCGTTGAGGCTCTCCAGTTGCGTGTACAGTTCAATGGCCTTGTAGTAACACTCCAGGGCCCTCGGATGGTCGCCCAGGTGGTAGTGCACCAGGCCAAGGTTTCCCGTGTTCGCTGCCATGCCGGGCAGGAGGTTCAGCTGTGTTGCCAGGCCCAGGGCACGATGGTATCCTTCAAGAGCTTCGGGATACTCTCCCAGGTCCTTGTACACCGTGGCGATATGTCCGAGCGCACGTGCCAGAGCCCCCTGCAGATCATGTTCTCTGGCCAGCGCGGCTTCTTCCTGGTGAAGGACCAATGCATCCTGCAGATCACCACGCATCCGAAGGCTGATCCCCAGGTTGCCCAGATTGCTGATCAGCATCTGAGGATCACTCAGTTCACGGTATCGCTCGATCGCCTGTCGGAAGAGCGGAACGGACTCGGCAAACTCCCCCACGTGCGTATGCGCCAATGCCGTGAGGTTAAGCGCATAGGCCTGCGCATCGGGAGTGCCAAGAGTATCGGCCTCCTGAGCGAGTACTCGAAGCTGCTCCGCGTTGCGCGCCTTCTGTGCCTCGCCGGCGGCGAGAACGATCTCTTCCAGTGTTCGCTGGTTCATCCCTCAAAATAGGGAGACGAGAAGTCGGCGGGCATCAATCCACGAACCCCACCGCAGATGGTATCCGGGATTACTCATCCGGGACACTATCCGGGATGAGTATTCCCGGATAGTGTGGTCAGGTGGTCATCGACCTAGCAGTTCGCGACGATCACTGAGATAGCGGTCGACGTGCTGGCGCAGCTCGGCAACGATCTCAAGATCACGACGCAGCGGCACCACTGCCGACAGAGGTCGATCGAGCAACACACCCTGCTCTGTTGGCCTGAACGCCATGGGAAGCATGTCGTAGGAGGGGGCAAGCCGGAGTGCATTCGGGTCAACAAAAAAGGTCAGGTTGCCAAAATGCATGTCGGTGTTGCCAATCAGCGCTCCGAAGTAGTAACGGCGTCTGATCTCGAGAGCGTCGCTGTCGGTCAGCAGCCCCTTCTTGAGTAACTCATCGGACGCCTCAAGCCATGTATCACCCAGTCCGGTTTCAAGCAGGCCGGCGGAGAGTGCCTCGAGCGACGTGGTTGCACGACGCCCCCTGGCAGTGCGATCGAAGCGTTCGACCTCAAGAAAGAATATTCCTTCATGCTCACCGCAACGAGTAGTGGCTGCCTGCATGCCTGCTTCTCGCATCACTTCGGCAGCCCGATGCTCCAGCTCAAGCAGAGCTTTCCAGCGCTTACCGATCGTTGTGGAGATATCGGCCACGTACTTCACGATCACCTCGCGCCGTTCGCCCGCTTCATCTTCCACAACAGCCGTAAACTTGGGTCGCTCACCCGCAGCGCTAGAGCCTGCTGGTTCTCCGGCCTGAAGCTCACGCACTCGGTGCAGATACAAACGCTCCTTGTCATGTGGGAGTATCACGTCTACGCGCGAGGATGCGGACGAAACGGCACGCTCAAGCATTCGCCTTCCCAGAACGAGGTCTCCAGGAACATCAGAACCGTACTGCATCATGTATCGCAGAATGTGATCGCTGCTCCAGTCTCGTGCATCGGCAGGAACGCTCAGTTCACGTGCCAGCGATGTGGCAATGATCCTTCCGAGAAACCCTTGCGGCCTCCGATCCTGAATGAACCAGGGTGCCTCGTCATAGATCTGTGAACCAGTCTGTAGATCGGCCACATAGATGTGTGGTGCAGTAGTTGGTTGGAATACACATCCGTGGTACACCGATGTGAGCACGCCGATCTGCTCGGGAATACCCTCCGCGTCGATCGCGAACAAGGGCTGGTCCGCCCTCTCGTCAGCGATCGGTCGCTTCAATGCATACCGTGTGCTCCGTGCTGCTCCCAGACGAAGCACGCTGCTGCCTGCCGCTCGGATCAATCGCGATACCGTTGGCTGCGATACCCGCAACGCCTGCCTCAACTCACCGGCGCTCTGTATTCCGCCTGTTCGCAGTACCCTGTACAAGTCCTCAACCGTTGCCATGAAGACAAGATACTGAATAGATAAAATATTTGCGACTAACTATAATTAATAGGCTTAGGCGGAGTCTTAGGATTAATAGCTGAATAGATAATGATTCGTATGGTCACACCTATAGACACCCGCGATCGAACTCCTTGGAAGGGGCTCTGGAATCTATCCGGGATTACTCATCCGGGACTTTATCCGGGATGAGTATTCCCGGATAGGTGTCCCGTTGTGATACTTTACGTAATGGCCTGCGCTACTTTATCCTCGCGGTGCCTAACTAACCGCATTTGAGCAGGTTGCAGTCTCTTTGAGTCCGACTCTACTTTACTCCAAGTGCGCCTGGTGAGTGCGCATCCGGCCCTTTGGAGCCGTACCATCCAGCGTGATCGATCAGGTATCCTTTGCGTTCTTCCTGATCTGCCATTCGTACTCTTCGTTAAAGTCTTCGACGCACATGTCACAGATCCAGTGATACCCGTCCGAGGTTGAATAACCACTCGTAAGACCTCCCTCTGTTGGCCCGAACTTAGACCCACAGAACTCGCAGTGGTCATGATCCCACCTATCAGAGGCCGGTCTGTAGTTTCTGAACACGAGCTCCACGCCACGCAGATAGAATTCTTGACCTTGCCTGTGCCAGTCGTCGTCGGGTGCCTTCAACTTGCTTCCCCCTCCAGTTCACATAGATCTCTTCAACTGCCTGCGGCGGAGCCATCTGGGAATATTCGCTAGCAGCTCCTACTGCTTGTCAGTACTCCTAAAAGTACTCTGATCCGGGATTACTCATCCGGGACTTTATCCGGGATGAGTATTCCCGGATAGGTGTCCCCCAGAATGTCCCCCGGAAAGAGCAAGCCCCTTGTAAGTCGTTACCTACAAGGGGCTTAGAGTTTTGGGGAGTGGTCAGGGAGGGAATTGAACCCCCGACACATGGATTTTCAGTCCATTGCTCTACCAACTGAGCTACCTGACCGAGAGAGCGTCAAATATACGGGGAAATGCGGTTTGTCCGACTGCATTCGTTGAGCACGCTTGTATCACCCGATGGCTCAGGTGAAACGTTCGAGGAGATCCTGTGCCGTAGATGTCAGCACGGTCTCTACCGAGATGCCGCGAGGACCGATGAGGGCGACCGCAGCGCTGGGGTATGCTTTGTGAAATGCATCAAGACCTCGTAGGTGATGATCCTTGGATGTAGTAACCTCCAGAGCCAAGGTCCTCGTCCTCGACGTAAGCACAAAGTCCACCTCATGGTCGCCCTTCTTCCAGTAGTAGAGACCTGTCGGCGTTCCATCGATGCTGTTGCGCAAGTGCGCTCCCACGGCACTCTCAACCAGCGGCCCCATTGTTGCGTCAGTGATCCCGGTCATCCAGGGGGCTTCGTAGGCGGTCGCTGTGGCATTTGCGAGGACCTGGAGCTTGGGGCTGGATGATCTTCTGCGAACAACACTGCCAGAATACTTCTGTATCCCGCACAACAAGCCCCCTTCCTCCAGCAAGCTCAGATAGTGGGCAATGGTGGTGGTGTTACCGGCATCCTGGAGTCGGCCGACGAGTTTCTCATAGGTCACGACCTTGCCGGAGAGTGAAGCGCCAAGCTCAAAGAGCTGGCGCAGCAGTGCCGGTTTGTCTACCCGCTGCAGTTGGAGCAGATCGCGTGTAAGGGCAGGCATGATGATGGAGTCGTGTACATAGTTCCGCCATCGCTCGAAGTCGCCCCGCAATGATGCCGGTCCAGGGTAGCCACCGAACAACAGATACTCGTCTAGCGTAAAGTTGAACGCATCGCGCATCTCAGCGTATGACCATGGCTGCACTCGGATACGCTCGAACCGACCTGCAAGAGACTCCGACAGGCCGCGATGACTGATGTTCGTGGATGAACCCAGAAGCACAACCCGGATATCTCTACGTGCCCTGGTGTCCTCATCCCATAGTCGCTTGACAACCTCGCTCCAATCCGGGATCTTCTGGATCTCGTCGATGGCAAGTATCACTGGCTCGCTGCCAGATCGTGCTCTGGCTTCCGCCCACACAGCTCCGATCCACGTGGCATTGCGAATTCCGGGGCCGTCTCCGGACTCGAAAACATGGGCCTGGCCGATCTCTGCAAGCACCTGCTCCACGATCGTGCTCTTGCCAACCTGCCGCGGACCCGTGATCACCTGCATGAACTTGCGAGGCTCCTGAAGACGGGAACGTAGATGATCGACGTAGGGCCGCCGGTAGAGATTCTTCATTACTCAATATACTGAGATAATTAACTCGTACTGCTGAGATATTTAGCTCAGCCAGAAGGTTTTCATGGTGCCCTTGCCCTTCACCTCGATCGCTCCGCGCTCTCGGAGTTGCTGTTGGCTGTTGCTGTTGGCTGTTCCTTCTTTCTCAGCAACAGCTAACAGCAACCGCAACTGCTCGGCGAACGCCGATGACACCTGGATCCGTCCCGGCTCGCCGGTGCTCTCCATGCGCGAGGCTACGTTCACGGTGTCTCCCCATACATCGTACTGCAAGCGCTCGTCACCGACGATGCCGGCCACGATCGGACCACAGTGCAAACCGATCCGCACGTGGATCTCGCCCACCTCCTGTGTCCAAGAGGAGTCACCAAGTGCAGGGTCCATGGTAAGCTCAAGGGCATTCAGTTTCTGCAGCAACTCGATGGCTGCCTGTGCCGCTCGTGGCGCATGATCGGCAAGGGGCTCAGGCACGCCGGCAACAGCCAGGTAGCTGTCGCCAATGGTCTTGATCTTGGTCAGGCCGTGTGCCCGGCATACGTCGTCGCAGACGCGGAAGATGGCCTTCAGCAGGTGCACCACGTGGCCTGCCGGAATCCGATCACTGATCGACGTGAAGCCGGCGATGTCCAGAAAGAGCACCGAGACCTCGTCGAAGTGATCGCCGGAAACATCTTCGCCCGCTAACAAGCGAGTAGCTACGGACTGAGGTAATGCCCCATAGAGTAATGCCCGCTCCTTTTCGCGTTCTCGGCGTTCGGCTTCCATTCTCCGCTCGGCTTCCATCATGGCCATTTTCTGCGTGGCCTCTTTGCCTCGGATCTCTTCGGTGATGCGCAGGTACTCGGTGTTGTGGTGGACGTAGCCGGGTAGGTCGTTGCGGCGTTGCGCTAGGTCCCGAAGGGCCTGGTGGATAAGAACCACTTCCGCCCGCAAGCCGATCTCCTGAGCAAGCTCCAAGGCCGTGTTCAACTGTTCAACGGCTTGGTCCAGGTCAGAACCGGCCTCGGCAAGGAGTGCCTTGTTCTGATGGTACTTCACACGAAGCGATCGGTCGCCATCGTGCATGGCCTCATGCTGACCCAGTAGCTCCGATGCCTCATCCAACTTGCCCATTCCGATCAACAGCTCGATGATGTTACCGACAACGATGGCGGCACTATGTCGGCTACCAAGCTCGTGATGCGTCGCTACGGCACGTTGAAAATACTCCAGCGCTAGTGAGCTGTTATCTGTCTTTCGATGGATCAATCCGATGTTGCCGATCACCTTGGCCGCACGTTCACGGTCGCCGAGTTCTTCAAGGATCTGGAGAGCCCGTTCACAGTACTCAAGAGCAGCGTTGTAGTCTCCGGTATAGTAATACAGACCCGCTGTGATGTCGAGTGACGATGCAAGCTGCTGACGTCGTCCGGACGCTGTGTGAGCCTGCACGGATCGCTGAAGGTGTTCGAGTGCAGCCGGATAGTTCCCGGTGTTCACATAGACCAGTCCGATGTTACTGGATGTGACCGTCGCATTCACGTGATCGCCAAGTTCTTCGCACAGATAGAGGGCTCGCTGGTAGTTCTCCAGAGCCGCCGCATAGTCGCCCATTCTCTCATACACCGAACCTAAACTGCCGTAGGCAACGGCCACCAAACTCTGGTAGCCGCCTTCCTGCGAGATCTGCAGAGACCGCTCCAACACTTCCAGCGCAGCCGCGTGATCTCCCGTATGCTGATGGCCTAGACTCTGCACGCGATAGGCCGTAGCTCGAGACTCATTGGTGTCCAGAGCATGAAGCTCAAGCGCCAGCACCTCGATCGCGTGCAGGTCGCTATTCGTATCCGCGGTATGTACGTCGGCCAGGATCTCCTCGATCGTCCTCACGCTCCCTCCGGGGGAAAGATCTCCATGGTGCTCTTCAGGGTGACTGGTGCTCTGTTTCGGGTGGTAATGTTAGGCAATGAGCTCGACAATCCGGCCGAGCCGCCCCCTGCGACCATCGGGAGCCCTCTGCGACCATCGGGAGCCCTCTGCCCTGACTTCCATCATAGGAGCCCCCTTCACCTTGGGCTAGGTTGCATGTGCACTACCGAAGGAGGTTACCATGAAACGCGTACTGAACCTCGTAATGATCGCCCTGCTGGCGGGTGTGCCGATGGGGTGTGACCTTCTCGAGTCCGACCCCGAAGAGGGACCCAATGACCTGAGCGGTAATGGCTCGATCGAACTGACCGAGGTGGGAAACGACTGGGGCGTGAGCTTCAACTGGGACTCGTTCGGACCGGCCTTTCAGAATGTGCAGGAAGACATCAAGGTCACTGCGCGCACGCCGGACGGGGTGTGTACGTTCGAAGCCACGTTCACGTTCGATACTGTTGCGACCCTTGCCCTGGATACACTCCTCGGCACCCACACCCTGCCCACCGAGGCCAAGCGAATGGTGCTGGATGCGATGCTGGCCAAGTATGGGGCTAGTATCGATACCACGGACAAGGACAGCATGAAGCTCCACGCCGTGATCAAGGCCAAGATCACCGACAAGGGCATCCAGGAGTACATCAACTCGGGCGGCGATCTGAAGAAGCCGTTCACGATCGTGAAGTACGACGCCAGCGTGAATGATGTGTACGAATTCACGCGAACGGATGGAACCAAGCTCCGCCGGACGGTGATGAGCAAGTCCACAACGGACGACTTCCCCGTGGGCTTCTGGTACCTGAAGGTGATCAAGGTGAAGGAAACAACCGTCAGCGGAGACAACCCGCTCCTGGACGAACTCTGGTACATCACCAATCACAAGTTCGGCCTGGTAGGTCTGGAAGGACGCCTCAAGGATGGCAAGCCGCTCAAGATCACGGTCTTCCCTCCTACGCTCTAACACCGCTTCGTGAGGTGATCCCCTACTCACGACAAACGCAACGGAGTCGCCTAGTCCCCATGCGCGGCTCCGTTGCTGTTGGCTGTTGCTGTTGCTGTTGCTGTTGCTGTTGCTGTTGGCTGTTGCTGTTGCTGTTGCTGTTGCTGCCAACAGGAGCATGAACAGGAAAGGGGCTAACCAGCGAATCCTCACGCCTCCTCCAACCAGTAGGTGGTCATCAGCCCCTTGCCTTTAACGCTCACCTCGCCACGCTCAGTGAGCTTCTGTTGCTGTTCGCTGTTGCTGTTGGCTGTTCCTTCCTTCTCATCAACAGATCGCTGCAACAGCAACTGTTCGGCGAATGCCGCCGACACCTGGATCCTGCCCGGCTCTCCGGTGCTCTCCATGCGGGAGGCCACGTTCACGGTGTCGCCCCAGACGTCGTACTGCATGCGCTTGGTGCCGATCACGCCGGCGGTCACGGGACCACAATGGATGCCAATGCGGACCTGGATGCGATCCGGTAGGTGTTCGCGAAGGCTTTCGGGTAGATCAGGAAGAGTGCCGGAGATCGAGCGCCGCATCTCGAGTGCGGCATTGGCAGCCCGGAGTTGGCTGTTTGATTCTTGGACGCCGCTGTCCTCTACATCGAACACAACAGCCATGTAGCTGTCCCCGATGGTCTTGATCTTGGTCACGCCGTGCTGCTCCGCAACGGCGTCGAGTACCGAGAAGATCCGGTCCAGAAGCAGCACAACGTGCCCGGGAGCGATACGGTCGCTGATGGACGTGAAGTCGACGATGTCCAGAAAGAGCACAGAGGCGCATTCGTAGTGATCGCCGGACACGGTTTCGCCCCGCAGCATGCGCGTTGCCACGCTCTCTGGAAGGGTACCGTACAGCAGGGCGCGCTCTTTGTCGCGCTCACGTCGTTCAGCCTCCATTCGCCGTTCAGCATCCATCATCGCAATACGCTGAGTGGTCTCCTTGCCTCGGATCTCATCGATCATGCGGAGATACTCGGTGTTGTGTTCGATGTATCCGGCAAAATCATTGCGTTTCTGCGCAAGATCCCGGAGTTGTTTGTGGTGAACGATGGACCGTTCGCGAAGTCCCGCTCTGTTCGTGATCTCCAGGGCTCGCTGCAGATGAACATGGGCCTGCGTAAGATCGCCTTGATGATCCGCCAGTCTCGCTTGATTCGCCTCGTGTTCCGCCAGCACAGCCGGATTCTCCATCGGCATGCCGGCCTGTGCATCCAAAAGGGAGCGGGCCTCGTCCACTTCACCGAGGTCGAGCAGTACCGTGATCATGTTTCCCGTGACAAGCACAATGCTCGCTAGATCCTTGAGCTCCTCGTGCGCAACCAGCGCTCGCCGATAATGCTCCAGCGCTGATGGGAGATCGCCAAGGTCGCGATACACGTTTCCAAGATTGCCGGTGATACTCGCTACACCAACTGAGCTACCCATCTGTTCGAACAGCATCAGTCCCTTTTGATGATACTCCAGCGCCATCGGATAATCACCCATGCTCAGGAACACGCCGGACATATTACTGGTAACGATCGCGATGCCCGTGCGGTCGCCCAGCTGTTCGTGGATGGCCAACGCGCGATGATAGTGCTCCAGTGCCAGTGGATAGTCGCCGGTGATGTAAAACACGTTGCCCAGATTCCCGGTCACGCGCCCAACACCGGCCAGATCACCCATTTCTTCGTGATCAACACGGGCACGGCTGTAATACTCCAGTGCCGCCGGATAGTCACCCGTGTCCAGGTACACCGTACCCATGTTGCCGACCACCGTGGTCGTACCGGCACGATCTCCTAGAATCTTGTATTGCTCTAATGCATGTCCGTAGTGCATGAGTGCCGACTCATAGCTACCGGTGAGCGTGTCGGCCGTTCCGAGGGCATTCCATGCGACCGCTGCTGCCTCGGTGGTTCCAAGTGTCTGCAGCTCATGCGCAAGGGCTCGAAGCGCAGCTGCATCGCCACGGCTGTAGGCTTGGCCGATCTCGACGCTGATCTCTTCCATCGTTCTCATAACACCAATCTACAACGGTCCTTCGGCTCGCTGATCGCTGCTCGCTGCTCGCTGCTCCCCGCGTATCTTGCGTCATGCACGCTGGCAGGGTCTATACCATACGGGAAGTGTTCGTCTGGACATGGCGGGAGACCGTTGTGTTCTTCGTGATCGCTGCCGTCCCCACAGCCCTTCATGAACTTGCCGGATGGGACTGGATGTCCCTTCCCTGGCTTCCAGTGGCTTTGATCGGTACGGCCGTAGCCTTCATTATCGGCTTCAAGAACAACGCATCGTATGACCGCCTGTGGGAGGCCCGAAAGATCTGGGGCGGTATCGTGAACGACTCCCGGACGTGGACCATCAACGTCCTTGGCCTGGTGCAGCGTCCCGAGGAGCCGGGCAGCATTCCCTCGGTCCACATGTCGGCCGTCCACAAACGCCTTGTGTACCGTCACCTTGCCTGGCTGCATGCCCTGCGTCACCAGTTACGTCAGCCACGGGTCTGGGAAGCCATGCAGGGCCACGACAAAGGGCAAACCAACTACCGGCGCTGGTTCCGGATCCCGGAGCTGGAAGACGACATTCACGACGTACTAGCCCCTTACCTGGATCCGAGTGAGCTGGAGTCGGTGCTTGCCACGGCCAATCCGGCGGCACAGATCCTGGCAGCACAAGCCCAAGACCTCCAACGGTTGAAAGGGGCTGGTGCACTGAGCGACTACCGCCATGTGGAGCTGCAGCGAACGCTGTCGGCATTCTTTGACCACCAGGGCAAGTGCGAGCGGATCAAGAACTTCCCATATCCTCGGCAGTTCGCCACGATCAATCTGTACTTCGTGTGGATCTTCATCATTCTCACACCATTGGGCATGCTGGAAGAATTCGGGAGTTATGGCAAGAACATGGTCTGGCTCACGATCCCCTTCAGTGCTCTCGTGGCCTGGGTCTTCCATACCATGGAGAAGATCGGATCGTCCACTGAGAACCCATTCGAAGGCGGCGCGAACGATGTCCCCATGGCTGCCCTCACCCGCACTATTGAGATCGACCTCCGCCAGATGCTCAAGGAATCGAACGTTCCAATACCGTTGACCCCCGAGAACCATATCCTCATGTAGATTAGCACATTAGCAGATTAGCACATTAGCAGATTGCCTTCCATGGACTTCCTCGCTACCATGCACTCGCACATGCGCCACCTGGTCTTTACCCTTGGCGTGTTGTCCTTCGTGTTCTCCCTCATCACCTTCCTCCGCAAGGCCCAACCGGCTCGGTGGGAGAAGATCCTGGTGAAGACGTACGTGTACGTGATCACACTGCAGCTGCTGTTGGGTCTCATCCAGCTCCTCTACCGTTGGAGTGACTATGGCGACATGCTGCGCGTGCGCCTTGAGCATGCCTTCATCATGCTGATTGCCGTTGGCATCGGCCACTGGGGTCTGAAGTTCGTCCGCAAAGGCGGCGCCATGGGCACCCGCAACACCATGCTCGTGGTGGCTGCGACGATCATCTTGATCGTCCTCGGTATTCTCATCCTCCCTAACGGTCGCAAGCTCTTGGCGCTGGAATAATGGGTAAGGGGCTTGCCAGTCTTGCGTTGCTGTTGCTGTTGCTGCCAGCTACGGCACTCTTTGGTCAAGGCCCCACGATCACTGTCGACCGTGCCGTGGCCTACACCACCGGGCCGGGGTTTCCCGTGATCGCCACCGACACGGTGCTGGGACTTGTGTATAGTGCCGGACATTTCCGCGATGTTCTGCGGATCGAGGACCGCGAAGTCCCGAGCGGCGGGGAGATCGATGGATACATCGCTTGCTTTGACGACCAGTTGCGACTACGCTGGATCCAAACCCTGCAAGGACCGGGCTTTGATGCCATTCGTGCACTGGACGTGATCCAGGGCAGCGGAATACTATTCGCCGGATATGCCGGAGCGAATACCACAACGTTCACCTCATATACGATCGGCGGCGTCACCCTCGGCGGTAAAGGCGAGGCCGATGCGGTGGTGGGCAGGATCAGCGTTAACGGTATCCTGGAGTGGGTACGAAACGACGGTGCTACGGGCTACGAACTTCCCGCTGACATCGCCCGCCTCCCAAACGGCTCGATCGCTGTCACCGGCAGCGTCGATCGTCAGTCGCGATTCGGCGACTCTACGATCAGCACTGGGAAGAAGGCTCCCGGTGGATACATCCAGCTGCTGGATGCCAGCGGCAACCACGTCTGGGTGACCCATAGTGTATCCGACACCAACGTGTTCGGCGAAGATGGCACGGCAAGCTTTGGGCAGATCTCGAATATCACCGATACCTCCTTCAGCGTGGAAACCGGCGGCGTGTACGCTTCGCGTATTCAGGATCTCCAACTGTACTACGAAGAACAGTCCACAACAGCTCTGCGCTGCTCGTTCGACGGCAAGGTGTCCAACCACGCGCAGTGGACCCACTGCAGAGGCCCATGGTACCCTGTTGAAGGATCCATCGAGTTTGAAGGTCTATCCGACAACACCTCGCCTTTTTGCATATCCAGCGACCGACAACTGGGATTCTGGTATCCGTCTG
>JANJTN010000028.1 GCA_024711065.1 bacterium | reverse complement strand
TCTCGGCTCTGTTGCAACAGTTGGATGCGCGGGGAGACGCCGAGCCCACCGTGAACGACGTAGCGATCACTCCGGAACTACGGGCAGACTTCGACCGCATGCTGGACACGCTCTTCGTGCACGATGCCTACTTCGACGTCTTCGACATCTACCGTCCACCGCCCGCTCCCGAAGTCCAGGCCATCGACTGTCGCGCCTTTTTCAAACGGATGGTGGATAGCATTCCGCAGCTCACGCCGCAAACGTTAGCTGCCGCCATGTTGGCGTGGCGCCGCATCCCGAAGGACGAGTTCAGCCGGTATGCCATCGAGTTCGAGAACCGATCCGGCCGGTTCCTCTCGTTCAGTGTGGAGCGCGAAGACGAGGCTCACCCACCACTGATGGCGCCCTGGGTGGGGTCGTATGCAGGTTGGAAGTGGCACGTCTTCGACAGGGGGCTTACCGGACTGTTCCTGCAGGCCATGCCGGAACAAGGGCTACCGCCGCTGTTCCGCGAGATGTCGCGCGAGGTCTGGTTCCTTGCAGCGGTGTGTGCCTATCTGGACGGACAGCGAAACGGCCGATGGCATCGTTGGACGGAACGCGAGGTTACGCCGGGCGCACGGCAATAAGCTGAGTGACAGCACTGTGGCCGTGGTGGCCCGGTCCTTCATGCACATCCCGTTCGATCTCTTGCAGGACTTCGATCTGCAGTGCACCCAGCTCTGATCGCAGGTCCTTGGCCGTCATCATCAGCTCTGCGACCGGCGGGCCGCCGGTGCGATATTCCAGCTGCCGGGGATGGTAGGCTTCCAGAATGAACACGCCACCGGGAACCAGCGCGCGCTGCACACGCTGATGCAGGTCACGGCGGAGCGCAGGAGGTACATGGCACCAGATGCTCACCACAGCGTCCCACTGGTCTTCACAAAGATCAACCTCTGCCAGATCGGCCACCTGCGTGGTGATCCGCACTCCTCGAGTCTGAGCCAATCGCTCCGCCTTGGCCAGCCCTACCGCCGAGCCATCGATACCGAGCACATCAAACCCCTGTTGTGCCAACCAGACCGCATTGCGTCCTTCGCCTTCGGCAAGGCACAGCACACGCCCGCCTGGTCGAATGCGGTGGGCTTCCTGTACAAGAATGTCGTTCGGCTCCACGCCGTAATAAAAATCGTCGGAGCGGTATCGCTCGTCCCAAGGATTACTCATTCAATGCAGGATCGTGGTTGTGGTACGATGTGTTCCCCAGTGGAACACCACAACATACGCCCCGCGTGCCAGAGTGATCTGTGACGATGTCTCGCTGAGCTGACCGCTTCCTACCAGAGCCCCTTGCAGGTCGAAGATCTGCCAGACCACCGCCTCGTTGGCGGGGCCGGCGCGCCGTAGCTCGACGCGATCGCCGACAGAGTACACGCTGATCGCTGGTTGCGCATCAAAGGATACCATTCGCAGCGATCGCGTGGCGCAGACCTCGCCCAGGTTCACTGTATCAGGGATCACGGTGGTGGCACACGCCGGCGTCCAGATGAACGGTTCCAGCGGATCTTCGCGCACCGGTGTTGTCCACCGCTCGCCGAACAGGCCCAGCACGCTGATCGTAGCCAGTGTGTCCGGAACGGTATCGGGCGTGCGCACCACAGAGCCTTCCAGGATCAGGGATGCGGCGTCACCTTGTTCACGGTAGGCCAGGATCCGGGCGGTACCCGCAGAGCGTGGCAGCACCACAGCCCCCTTCATGTGCAGGACCCGCCGGTCGGCCAGCAGGCCGAGACGCCAAGTGGATTCTGTGGCCAGAAGGCTGTCGTCCTCCAGGACCACATGCAGGATCTGCTGACCACCGACGTCGGCCTCCTCGGCGGCGATCCTGATCCGGGCTGAGCACGTGGCATCCTCGGTGGACCTCCATCGGCGCTCGGCGATCAAGTAGGCGGTGGCTCCACAGGTGCGATTCACATCAACGGTGAGTGCGTCGAATTCCTCGCCACCGCGTACCGTGCCGGAGGCCACCACCACCATGGTATCGCCCGGGTTCAGATATGCGGGTGGAAAGGGGCTGGTAGACACCTCACGAAGCTTGAACTCTTCGAAGAAGATGCCGGTCACGAGCGCTGGCTCATCGCCAACGTTCCACACTCGGAACGTGGTGGTGAAGTTGCTGCCAAGCGGCAGCACGCCCAGGTCGCGATCACCATCGCTCAACAGCTTGAAGGGGGCTGGTGGTGGCTGTACGGTCCACTGAAGGTTAGTCGTCAACACACCCCGCATTCCGGGTTCGGCATACCAGAACCGGCGTTCATCGGAATATCCCTGGTTCTCGCCGGCAGCGCCTCGTTCGACGTAGAGCTGTGTAGACGCCCGAATGGTTGATAGGGTGGTGGCGATGTGACCGCCGCCACCGCCGCCGCCTGGCCCACACGGCTGCGGGTCGCTGCGATCCACAAAGCCGCCACCCCCACCGTACGCCTGTAGGCGTCCGGTGCCATTGAGCACGTTGCACAGCAACAGGATCGTACCGCCACCGCCACCACCGGCCGCGCCATTGTGGGCAGCGATGTCGGTGACGGTGGCGCCGGCGGCCGTGATCAGCGTACCATCGTCGAGCTGGATCCGCGGTGCGCAGATGATGATCGCTCCGCCGCCGGGTGCGCCGGCCGTGCCCAGCCGGGCTTCGTCTTGGTGCGCGCCGCCACCGCCACCACCGAACCACAGACGCGGATCGGACGCGTCCATGATCGTGCGATCGCCTCCGAGTCCATACGTGTTGTTGATCCCCGAACAGCCGCGCCAATGAATGCCGCCACGTCCGCCAACACCGGCATTGCCGCCGCCACCGCCGCCGGAGTTGTGGTTGCCGCCGCCACCGCCACCGGTAGCACCTGCCGCGCGTCCGGCCTCTGCACCGGCCCTCGGAGCCGCGATACTCTCTCCCTTGGTGCCGTATGCGTTGGACGGCGACGGGGCGTGCATGGCGGTACCGGGAGTGCACGTGGTGTTGTCTTTGGACATGTCGCCTCCTCGAAAGCCCCTTCCCATCGCGTCGATGCGAGACGCACCGAACTCGATCGAGGACGAGGCTTCGATAGCGACCACGCCGCCGGAAGCGCCATCCCACGGTCGGGGCCGGATCGTAGCACCGATGCGCAGGTTGGTGCCGCGAATGACCTTGACGATTTGCACGCCGTGGTTCACATCGAAGGGAACACCGATCGAATCGCTCAAAAGGATCCGATTGCGCACGATGCCGCGCACCCAGTTGAAGGTGAAGGCGCCGGCATAACCAACGCTTAGAACCGAGCCGCTGTCCGACGCCAGATCCTGCGCGCACGTTGCGCCCTTTGCCTGGTGCAGCAGCACCCGATCGCCGGGTTCGAAGCCGGCAGAGGAGACCACATCGACGGCCCACTGGCATTCGCTCGTGATCACGGCCGTGACGGGCGTAGCCACGATGATGGAATCCGAGCTGATCACCTGGGAGGCACAGGTGACCGAGCCAAGAACCCAGCAGGCAATAATGATCGTGCGGTGCATCATGCAGTGCGGTTCCGTGCTACCAACTCTCCACGAGCCGGTGCGTTACGAGATGGCAGCCCCCAACGTCCTGTGCGATTTCGTGCGATATTCGCCTGACCACAATGTACTGAGGATGACCATGGCCGAGCTTAAGACCAAGCGAACGGACGACAGTGTGACGGCGTTTCTGGACGCTGTTGAGCATCCGCAGCGACGCGCCGATGCCTTTGTGCTACTGGATCTCATGAAGCGCGTCACGAAGGAACCGCCAACGATGTGGGGTCCAAGTATCGTGGGCTTTGGCTCGTACCACTACCGGTATGCTAGCGGACAGGAGGGCGACTGGCCGATCACCGGCTTCTCGCCGAGAAAAGCCGCCATGTCGGTCTACATCATGAGCGGGTTCGACCGGTACGACGAGCTCATGGGCAAGCTCGGCAAGCACAAGACCGGGAAGAGTTGTCTGTACATCAACAAGCTGGCAGACGTGGACCTGAAGGTGCTGGAGCAACTGATCGCGGCTTCCGTTCAGCACATGAAGACCAGCGATCACATCGCACGCTAGGCGCGTTCCAACCAGAACGTGGTCATCAGCCCCTTTCCCTTCACCTGGATCTCGCCGCGTTCACTCAGCCGATAGGGGACGGTATGCCCCTGATCGATCCACCGATGCAGCTCCGTGGCGAACACGGGGCTCACCTGAATTCGGCCAGGTTCGCCGGTGCTCTCCATTCGAGAGGATGTGTTCACAGTGTCGCCCCAGATGTCGTATTGCAGGCGTTCGCTGCCAACGATACCGGCAACCAGTGGACCGCAATGGACGCCGAAGCGGACCTTGATCTCGCCCACGTCCTTGACCCAGGAAATGTCTCCCAGGGCGGGATCGAGAAAGACCTCCAGTTCGCGCAGGCCATCCAGCATGTCCAGCGCTGCGAGTGCCATGCGATGGGCATGATCGGTAAGGGGCTCTGGCACGCCACTCACAGCCAGGTAGGAGTCGCCGATGGTCTTGACCTTCGTAACGCCGTGAGCGCCGCAGACTGTATCGCACACGCGAAAGATCTCTTCGAGCAGGCTAACGACCTGCTCGGCGTGCAGATGATCGGACAGGCGCGTGAATCCCGCGATGTCCATGAACAAGACGCTTGCCGATTCGAACTGGTCGGTGACCTTCTCGCCCCGGATCATGCGGTCGGCCACGTGCTGAGGGAGTGTGGAGTAGAGCACGGCGCGCTCGCGGTCCCGCTCGCGCTCGATCCCTTCGAGTTCGCGCGCTTTTTGGGCCATGGCCATCTTCAGGGCGGCCTGGCGGCCGCGGATCTCATCGGTCAGCTGGACAAACGCGGCGTTGTGCTCGAGGTAGGTCTTGAACTCATCGCGCTTCACAGCCAGGTCGCGAACGGCCAGGTGCAGGTCGGACGTTTCGCCGCGAAGGCCGAAGTCTGTTGCTCGCTTCAGCCCTGCCATCAGCGTGTTATGGGCCTCGTCGAGAGCCCCCTTCAGTTCGAGGAGGCGTCCCTGAAGGAGGGTGTGCACGGTACGGAACCGGGGTTCGGTGATGCCCATGTCGGCGATACGCTGTTCCATGACGGACGCTTCGTCCAGATCTCCGGTGTCCATCAGGACGAATGCGATGTTCACCATGGTCCACACCATGCCGATCGTGTTCCCGAACTCTTCATGGATCTGCAACGCACGGCGATATTCTTCCAGTGCCTCAGGGTAGCGATCGGTCTCTACCATCAGGGTACCCTGGCTAACGAGGACGTCGGCTACGCCAACACGGTCGCCAAGCTCCTCATACAGATCCATTGCCTGAGAGTACAGTGACAACGCGTCCTGATGATTGCCGGAATTGGCGTGCGCATTGCCAACGCTGGTATACAGGCGCGCCATGCGAGGACGATCGCCTAGCTCTTCGAACAGCGTAAGACTGCGGTGGTAGAAGTCCAGCGCCATCGGATAGTCGCCGGAATCGTTATGCACCTGCCCAAGACTCTGCAGGATGCGCGCCTGACCGGACCGATCGTTCAGTTCTTCGCGGATGGTAAGCGCTTGATGCAGATGTTCGAGCGCTGTGGGGAACACGCCCATGATGGCATAGGCCTGACCGAGTGACGCTTCGTCTGATGCTTGAGCTTCCCGAAAACCGAGGTCTCGATCCAGGTCGCGAGCACGTTCAAAATGTTCAACGGCAATGGTGAAGCGTCCACTCAGTTGCTCAGCATTGCCGCGGGCCGTGTGCTCGAGCGCTTCGGCTTCCAGTTCTGCGCTGGATGCCAGCTCATCGGCGAGCGCGAACAGCGCTGCTTCGTCGTTGTTGGCAACGGCGTTCTGGATGTCTGTGCGGAATTCGTCGAATGTGCGCATCGGCAGAACAGCACCCTACACGGTGATCCCACGGTAACCCACGTACGAAAACGAAGATACACGTATTGACGGGACTACCGGTGGTTGTGGAAACTCTGCTGCCGGGTCAGAATTCCAGCGGTTCGGCAGTAACTGGTACGCTGATTGTCTGTCGAAATCAGGCCGATGTGCCACGTTCCACTTTCATGTCCCCAGGGAGGCCCCACCATGACCCTTCGGTTCCTACTTCTCGTTGTGTTCGCCCTGTTATGCTATGTGACCGGCCGTTCGCAGCAACTCACGGAGGAGCAACGTCTTGCCGTTACGAGCGGTGCCATGGGCACCGAATTCTGGATCGCCATTCCTCCGAACGAGATCAACCCCTTCCCGGTAACGAGCCTGGAGGTCTACCTAGTGTCGCCATACGACACGGATGTGTACATCTATGATGCGGCCGCCGGGCGAGAATTCAAGCGCTCGCTCACAGCGAACACTGTGCGAACCCTGAACGATGCCACCGGCGAGACAAACTGGACCTGGGAGATCCGCGAATACGAGCAAGTGGTCCGCAAGGGAATCCGGCTCCGGTCAGACAAGCCGTTCTGTGTCTCTGTCCTGAACGGCAAGGTCACTACCTCCGACGCCTATCTGGCCCTTCCCACCGCGATGTGGGATACCGCCTATATCGCTACCACCTATTACGATTTCAAGGAGGTCAAGCCGTGGGCAGGGGGCTTTACGATCGTTGCCGGAGAGGATAACACGGATGTGCGGATCTGGCTGCGCGGGACCGGTGAGACGCAGGGTAAAACGTCTGCCGGACGGTTCATTAACAGCAACACGCCGATCGACATCACGATGAATGCCGGCGACGTGTACACGGTGCTCGGTGATGGCTCTACGCGAGGCGTGTTCGACCTCACAGGTACACGGATCAAGAGTACCAGACCGGTCGGCTTTCTTTCGAATCATCAGCGGACCACCATGCCGAACCTGTTGGCGAATGGAAATGGTCGCGACCATCTGGTGGAAATGAATGCTCCCGTGTCGCAATGGGACACTGTCTATACCACCGTAGAGATCGAGCGGAATCCGACGGTTCCCAACGCCAAGGGCGACGTGTTCCGGGTTGTTGCGGCGGAGGACAACACGCGATGGACCTTGACCTACTACGATCCGGTCACCGGGACGCAACTCGGTCAGGGAGGCGGCGTGCTCCAGGCGGGCGAATTTGCCGACCTGACCCAGTCGCAGACCTCAACGATCCTGACCCATGGAGTCAGTATCTGGAAGGCGGACAAGCCGATCCAGGTGGTGCAGTACTCCTGCTCGTCCAGCTTCGACGGCGACCAGGTGCACGATCCGTTTCAGATCAACCTGCTGCCGCGAGATCGCTACGTGCACGCCACCACATTCAACACCCCCACGGATGCCAAGTTCTCTGAACATTACGTGACGCTGATCTTTGACGCTGATCCCAATGATGCCGAGACCATCGATCGCCTCAAGAAGGCAACGATCGACGGCGAAACGCTCTGGGACCATCCTCGTGCAGCGCAACCTGGACTGATCAGCTCGAATATTCCCGGTACCTCGCTTTGGTGGACGCGCCTAGAGTTCAACACATCGGCTGAGGCTCATTCCGTTCTGTCCGAGGATGTTGCGTTCGGTGGTTATCTCTACGGCTTCGGAGCGGTGGATTCCTACGGGCTCCCGCTCGGTCCGGTCCACGCCAATAACGTTGCGATCGACACGGCCAAGCCCGTGATCGCGATGGACGACGTCAACGGTGGTAGCACTACCGTGCGAGTTTTCGAGAAGACGAACATTCCAGAAGTGGTGCGCAACAAGCCCCTTCCCACCGATCAAGTGGATGCCGGCATTGCGATGGTGAGTCTGCTGGAACCGGTGAACCTGCGGATGGTCACGGTTCAGCAGCCCGGCCAGCGTAGGGTAGAGGCCACAGAGGGATGGTATCGCATCGAAGTGATCGACACCACAAAGGACGCCACCGGCGTGTTGTGCGCACTGGACTTTGCCGGCAACGTTCGCTATGAACAGATCGAGATGGTGGTACAACGATATCCGTTGCTCACAGCGCCGAGCATGGTGGATCTGGGAGAGACCGGCGTTGATACGGCGATCTGCACCAACACACAGTTCGTCCTCGAGAACAAGGGGAATGCCGAGCTGGTGATCACGGCTATGGAAGTCCTTGCGCCGTCTACCGTGTTCACGGTGAAGCCTGAGACGTGTCCGATGCCGATGGCCATTCCGGCTGGTGAGTCCCGTACGCTGGACTGTATCTGCTTTATGGCCTCGGCCTCGGGAAGCTACGGCGCTACGCTGCAGATCACGGCGAACGACCAGGCAGAACCACACATCGTGGTGCTGTCGGCCCGGGTGCGAGAAACCGTCCTGGTTTCCGTGACAGAGGAGCCAGCTGCCAACGGTTTGACGGCAGTGGTAGCGTCCGACGGATCGATCACGGTTCGAGGTGTGCAAGGCAATGTGGATTCATGGGCACTATCCACCCTCCAGGGTTCGATCGTAGCCTCCGGCACTGCCGTGATGCAGCCGAACGGGCTACGTCTGTCTGCCGATCACCTTAGCAATGGCGTCTATGTTCTGTTGATCAGGACTGGAACCGAGGTCGCTTCCACCATGGTCGCGATCACCAGATAACGTCTGGGCAGCCAAGTAACAGAAACACGCCGGATGTGAGTTGCCTCGCATCCGGCGTTGTCGTTCGCGCTCAATTGGTTGTGTGAAGTGGTCTCTTACTGCAGCTTTTTGATCCAGCTCTCAGAGTTCTGTCGAACGGACTCGGCGGGATTCATCGACAGCGACTTTTTGAAGCACTCTATGGCCTTGGACTTCTGTCCATCCATGGCATAGGCCTCACCCAGGCTGTCCCATACGTTGGGGTCTTCCGGGTGACGTTCCGAATTCAGCACGAACAACGGCAAGGCCTCCTTGATCTTGCCTTGTTGCAGAAGGCTGTAGCCGTAGTTGTTCAGCTCGGAGTTGCTGGCCATCTCTATCGCCTGTTTGCGATGGAACGACGCCTTCTCCGTGTCGCCCTTAGCCTCTGCCAGTCGCGCCACCATGAGGGTGGTCTGAAAATCCGGAGCCCCTTGCAGTGCCTTTGTGAGCCATTGTTCGGCCAGTTCGGGCTGGGTATTGTTCTGCAGCAGCCAGGACGCGGCGAGCGCATAGTTCCGAGCGGTAAATCCAGGCAGTCCCATCAGCTGTTGCCGCAAGTCTTCGGCCACGGTCGCTCCAAGGTCCACACCGATCGTTATCGGCACGATCAGCTTCTCCCACTGTAGTTGAACGGTGGCCGAATTCCCACTGTGGGCGGGAACGGCATAGGTGAGGAGTTCCGTGTGGGGACCGCTGAGCGGTGTGGTGCTCACACGGAGGGCATCCTTGGACTCATCATAGAAATAGCTTCCCCAGGCGCGGTGATCCTTGTTGAAGATCAGCGTCCACGACGTCTGCCCCGGGATCATGTGCAACCCATAGGTTCCTGCGGCAAGGGGCTTGCCATTGACCGTGATGTCCGTGCTGGTGGTGAACACCGTGTTCTCGTTCGCGCCGGCTCGCCAGATCTGATCGTAGGGAACGAGCTGTCCCCAGATCGCTCGGCCGTTCACGGACGGTCGTCCGTACTCGATCGTGATCTGCGTTACGCCGATGGTACAGCCAACGCTTCCGCGCGGCGAGGCCATCTGCGGTGTGGTGATCTGAGCCTCAGCCTGTAGGCCGAGCGTGAACAGCAAGAGTGCAGCAACAACGATCTTCATGCGAACTCCGATCCGAATGGATGAACGAATCCCGGCCAGACACACCGGTCTGGTGGAAGGTTACGACGTTGGCAATCTACCGACCCTTACGCGAGTACCGGGGCATGACCAGGATCATTGTTGGTCCGGCTTGCCACGCCTAGATTGCCGATACGAAGCGGATCCGTCACATCGTTGGAGTTCCCATGTCCGACAAGAAGATCTATGTCAGCAGCGAGAACTGGTGGAGTACCACCTACTTTTTTGCCGTGGTAGGTACGGCGATCTACTATGTCCAGAATGCGGTCGGCTTCTGGGACGGTGTCCTTGGCATCGTCAAGGCCCTGTTCTGGCCCGCCGTGGTGATGTACCGCGTGATGGAGTTCCTGCATTGAACGCGGCACGCCGTGGTGCAAGGGCAACTCACATGTCGACCGCGATCGCCCACGCACTCGTGACCGTGGCTTCTCGCTCGGCATAGTCCCAGAGACCGGCGTAGAACGGATGCGAGGCCATCGTGGCTCCGTCGCCGATGATCACCAGCTTGCGTCGAGCTCGCGTGATCGCAACGTTCATGCGGCGGACGTCCTTCAAAAAGCCGATCTCCTGATCGGTGTTGCTGCGGACCAACGAGATGATGATGATGTCGCACTCGCTACCCTGGAAGGAGTCTACCGTGTTGACGTCCAGTGACGCCACCCGTTGACGCAGCTCATCGGTGATCAACGTCTGTAGATGCCGTACCTGGCCACGATAGGGCGAAATGATGCCCACGGACCACTGGTTGGCCCCCTCCAGCGTTGTGAGTTCGTCGTAGATGTGTACTGCACAGGCGGCCTCTCCGGGATTGGCCAGTGACTCAGCCCCTTCGCCGGGTTCCTCTTCCCAGCCCCTTCCCGAGGTATCGATCAGCACAAGACTTTCCTGCAAGGGGGCTCCGGCGGGTATCGTGCGGTCCTCCACGCTGGGGTGGGACGTTACCTGTCCGCCATAGAAGGCCTGATTCGAGTACGACATGATCACGTGGTTCATGCGATACTGTTCGGTGAGCAGTTGCACAGCATGTGGATAGGCACGGATGGCACGGTCGAGCAGCGTGGTGCTCAGCGCTAGCTCCGAGGCCTTCTGGTCCAGGACGGTAGGCGGCAACTGATGCGGGTCGCCGGCCAGGATCACACGATTGGCTCGCAACAGTGGGATCGCCATCGCGGGATCCAGCGCCTGGCCGGCTTCATCGATCACCACGGTGTCGAATCGTCGGAATCCGAACTCCTGGCTGCGGGCAGCTACCAGCGTGCACGTGATCACGTCGGCCTGGTCGATGATCATGCCCGTGGTCAGGTCCTCGATGCGGCGGACATCGGCGATGATGCGCTTGGCTTCGGCCAGCAGACGATTGCGCTGCTCACGCTCGTCGCGCCCAAACTGCCGCTTATACTGCGATGCCAGCCGACGGTACTCATTGGCTTGCTTGCGCAGGCTGGCCAGATCACGCGACATACCGTGATGCTTCACACGTTCAGCCAGCGTGTGCTCCAGTACGCTCTGGTCGATGCGTGAAAGGTTGCCGATCCGCAGCACATCCAGACCGGCATCGCTGCATCGCTCTGTTAACAGGTCGACCGCTGCATTTGAAGGGGCGCAAACCAGCACCGGACGCTGACGCGCAGCGCAACGCTTGATGACCTCTACCAGTGTTGTGGTCTTGCCGGTTCCCGGCGGTCCGTGGATGACGGCTACGTCCCGGGCCCGTAGGGCGAGATCGACCGCCGCTGCCTGGGAGGCATTGAGTCCATCGACCGGGTCAACGGTCCGCCCCGGAACAAATGAGGGGGTCTTCGTGCCAAACAGGATGTCGCGGAGTTCGGCCGTCCTGTCGTAGTCCGCCTTGGACAGCTTCGAAAGCGCCTCGAACATGCTGGCGAACCCCGACTCATCGAACACGAGTTGAACGCCCAGGCGTCCATGGTCCAGCCACTCCGGGTGGTCGTTGCTGCGTAGAATGATGTGTGCGCGATTGCCGGAAACCCAGTGTAGGGTGCCTCCGGCGTGCATCTGATCCTTGCCGGCTACGGAGAACAGTTCGCACGGTTTGCCGCCGGACAGCTGGTGCGGCGCATCGGGGCCGGTGCGCTCCACCACCACAAACGGATACTCGCCGAATCCGAAGCCCCGTTCCACAATGCGCAGCGGATACCAGGCGATGCCTTCACCGACGCGCTGCTTAACGGGAGCAGACGAAGTCAGAACCCGATACCGTTGGGCATGGGCATCACGCTCCAGGGTGAGAGCATCGGTGATCGTCTTGAGCAGAGGAAGCAACAGAGTTTCGCGTTCGGTGATCGTACGGTTCAGCATGTGGATCGCTGAGAAGCGCCACAAAGATCGGCAAGGGGCTTGGTACGTGCGCCGCTTAGCGACGATGGAGGTTACTCGGCTTCGGATTCCAGCCAGTACGTCGGCATGGCACTGTTGCTGTTGGCTGTTGCTGTTGGCTGTGAGCCGTGAGCTGTGAGCTGTGAGCTGTTGGCTGTTGCTGTGGTGCGTGGCAACAATACCGTACCGGCAATGGACCGATGCAACAGCCACGGCTCCGCAAAAGCCCGCGATACCTGGATGCGGCCCGGTTCTCCGGTGCTCTCCATGCGGTGAGCGATGTTCACGGTATCTCCCCACACGTCGTACTGCAGTCGGTCCTTGCCGATCACACCGGTAGAGACAGCACCGCTATGCAGACCGATCCGTGCCCGGAGTCCCTGGTGCTCTTCCACTGCGTCCGTCATCTGGAGCGCAGCGCGGGCAGCTCGTTCCTCCACAGGCGAGGCACCGTCACCGAGCGGGAGCGCAACGGCCAGGTAGGCATCGCCGATCGTTTTGACCTTGGTCACGTGATGGTCCGCACAGATCCTATCGAACGATTCGAAGATCTGCCCAAGGAGGGCAACGACTTCCTGAGGCGATCGTGAACCGGAGTAGGCCGTAAATCCCACCAGATCGAGCACCAGGACCGCGGCGTGCTCGTAATGATCGTTCACATCCTCGCCGCGGATCAGCCGGTCTGCGACCGATCGTGGCAGAGCGCCATAGAGCACCTCTCGTTCGCGTTGTTGTTGCTGCCGCAGGGCGTCCATGTCGGCCTGCTTTTCCTGCACCGCGTAGCGGCGCGCCGCATCAGCCCCATTCACCTGATCCTTGATGCGTTGATGGGCCTCACTGTGCCGGATATAGGCATCGAGATCCTTGGTGGTTTTTGCCAGGTCGCGCAGTACCATGTGCAGGTCCATCTGTGCAGACATGTGGCCCAGGTCTTCGGCGTGGCGCAAGAGCTCGGTAAAGCCCTCACGAGCCTCGTCGTAGTGTTCTTGCATCTGCAGGATGCCCGCACGTTCACGGGCGGCCATCAGCGATGCCCTCGGATTGGAGGCGATCTCCTCGGCATACCGATCCATGAGCGCCATGGCATCAGCTGTACGACCATCATCCGTGTACACCTGCGTGAGGACCATGGCCAGATCTGCCCGGATATGGGAAGCACCGGTTTGAAGAGAGCGGTCGATCGCCGCCAGCAGGACCGTTTCCGCTTGCTGTGGATCGCCCAGCCGCCAGAGCACCTGGCCGATGTTGCACTGAATGCCCAGGACGTTGTGCAGACTCCCCAGTTCGTTCAGCTGGTCGGCAGCAGTTCGGAAGTACGACAGTGCCTCCTCTGGTTGATCCATGGACAGATAGAGCATGCCGATGTTGTTGGTGATATTGGCTTCGAACTGTCGATGTCCGGTCTGCTGGCTCAGCTGCAGACCACGCTTCAGATAGGGCAGTGCACCAGCATAGTCGCCCACGCGCTGCAGCACGATCCCCACATTGCTGTTGGCCCCGGCCAGGGCTTTGGGTTGGTCAAGCAGCTCGGCCAACTCCATGGCTCGTTGGAACGCTTCGAGTGCCGATACCATGTTGTCCTGATACATCGCCACGCGGCCGAGACCCGTCCAGGTATTCAACAGGTCGAGACTCGGACCCCGCGGTTCGAGCGCTTCCAAGCGCTGCATGAACTCCCGGTGTGCGGCATCGATCTGGCCAACCAGCAGGAACGTGCTGCCACGCGCCAGATGGGCCCACATCCGTCCGTCGAAGGTGGCCAGGGCTTCAAACTCGATGGCAGCCGCCTCCATGGCAGCTACGTCGTTCGTGCCCTCAGCCGCCAGGTAGCGCTGTTTGATCTCTTCGAGTTGTTCGTCAGGGCTCATGCTGCCTCCTCCCGGCAGGGACGACCGAAGGGTTCAGGATGGCGGACGGTGGTCCGTTGTGTGTAGCTGGGCATCGTAGGCATTTCGACAATGTACTGAGAAGACCGTGTCGAAACACCCCAACCCGTAATACAAGGTATGTCTCAGCAATGCATCGGGCGACTATATTAGCCGCCGAATTCCTTGGGAGGGAAGACACATGGCGTACACCTTGCGCCTGGTGGTGGTGGCATTGCTGTGGTGCGCGGCAACCGGGACTGCGAGTGCCCAGCTGCGAGCCATGTTCTGGGTGATCCCCAATCCAAGTCCGTATCTGGTGGATTGGAAGGGGCATCCTGAATACGTCCAGCTGACCATCATCAATCCGACCGCGACCACGTACAACGTGCAACTCGTGGCTGAACTCAAGATCGATGGCAACCTGGTTGCCCGATCCAAACGCGGCAACCCAG
>JANJTN010000153.1 GCA_024711065.1 bacterium | reverse complement strand
ACTCTTCGATCGATGATCTATCTTGGTGACGATAGCGCGGGGGTCACACCTCTTCCCATTCCGAACAGAGTCGTTAAGCCCCGTTGCGCCGATGGTACTGCATCTGAACTGGTGTGGCAGAGTAGGTAGTCGCCAGGTCTTCTTTCCGGAAGCCCATGTCTAACAAGACATGGGCTTCTGGCGTTTTGTACAAGCCCCCTTCAAGACACGGCGAAGTGGGTTGCGTATCTTCGCTCATGCTTCGATTGCCACTGATCGTTTTGGCCCTGCTTTCTTCGGCGGCAACCTCGTGGGCGTGGTCGCAGCCCCCTGCACAACCAACAGAAGCCGAACTCCGAGCGTCGGTTCGCACCATCTCGAAGGACCAACGGAAGCCCGAACAGGTTCGCTATGTAAGCGTGGAACCGAGTGTTTCCAACGGTCCGACGGCTTCGAAGAGAGCCGCCCGATTCATGCTGCGCGACCCCGTGGCGCGCCGGATCTATGAGGTCACTACCGACCTTGGCAACGGCTCTGTGCTGGAATGGCTTCGAGTGGACGATGTTGAGCCGATCATCACACAAGCCGATCGCGATACGGCGGCGAGCGTGGTGTGGCGTCACGACGGGTTCCGACGCTCCCTTGAGCGACGCGGCGTCGACTCGGCCAGCGTGTACTTCGACGTGTGGCCAAGCCAGATCCCGCGAGAAGGATTCCGATTTCGCAGTGTGCGTGTGGTGGCGTTCGTCAAAGGATGGAAAGGGGCTCGGGATCATACGCGACCCGTAGAAGGGCTTGTCTGTACCGTGAATCTGGATGCCCGTCGGGTCTTTGAGTTTTACGACAAGGATGCGGGACCAGTGCTCGATGAACTCCCCGACGCCTGGTCCGAGGTGGATGCCCGCAAACGAGCGGTCATGGCCACTTCGGGCGCTGTCACGTCGCGCATCCGCCGCGATGCTAAAAGCAACACGCTTCATTGGCGCGATCTAGACGTGGTGCCACGGTTCTACCCGAAAGAAGGTCTCGTGCTCTATCACGTCGGCTCGCAGATCGATTCCTCGCGCACTCCGCGCCTGCAGCGGATCTCGCTTGCAGAGCTGGTAGAGATCCACGGCTCCGAAAGCCAGTACTGGTATTGGCGACATCCCTTGCTCGTTGGCGAGCTTGGCCTGGGGATGCATGTGATGGATCAGCGAACAGGCATCGATGTGCCAGCGTCCTCGGTGCGGCTGCCGGTTTCGCAGATCGAACCGGATGGTCGCGTGCGGACGGTCAAGAATGCCATTGCCTGCTATGAAGAACACAACGCGCTGGTGATCCGCTCTACCATGCGCCTTGCGCATCGGGAGATCGTTCAAGAGTATCGTCTGCTGCCCACAGGAGAAGTACTCGCCAGCGTAAGCATCGGCGGTATCGAAGCCATCCAGGCCGTGGAGGATTCGTCGGTCACCTGGGATAATGCATCGTCCCAGATGCGCGGTGCCCTGGTAGCGCCGCACCGATTCGCCCCCTTCCGCCAATACCAAGCGTGCTTCCGCATCGAGTGGGCCGATGCGATACGTCATACGGTCAGCGAAGTGGACCTACGTCCGGCTGGAGATCAAGATCCGTATAACGTGGTTCTCGAACAGGACGAATTCGACCTGCTGCGGGAAACCGAAGCACAACGCAATGCCGATCCGGCAGCACAACGCTTCTGGCGCATCACGGCGCGTGGAAACAAGTCGAAGCCGGGCTATGCCTCCTACCGCCTGGAGTCGGATCGCTCAGACCCGTCCATCATTCATGGGCAGCACGTGCTGAACACCAAGGCAGCGTTCCTCAAGCACGATCTCTGGGTCACCCGAGCGCACGAGAACGAACTCTGGCCGGCCGGACCCTATCCGGCGCAAACTACCGGAGGGGCGGGGCTGCCGGAGTATGTGCGCAATAACGAATCCATTGCCGGCACGGCAGTGGTCACGTGGGCAGTGGTGCGGCGTACCCACCTGCCGCAGCGCAATGGCGGCGTGGTGATGAGCCCCCTTACGCTGTCCGTACGCCTGATGCCGGATGGGCTCTCCGTGCCACGATCTCTGCAGCCAATGCGATAGCCTCGATCGTGCTGGTTGGGTCGGCTTTGCCGGTTCCGGCGATGGCATGAGCGGTACCGTGATCGGGCGACGTGCGGACATGCCGAAGACCCGACGTTACATTCACGCCACCACCTCGCGCCAGCAGCTTGAGTGGGACCAGACCCTGGTCGTGATACATCGCCAGGATGCCGTCGAAGCGTTCGTAGGTGCCAAAGCCAAAGAAGCCGTCGGCTGGACAGGGGCCTTCCACGAGAGTGTCGGAGTGCATCGAAGCAACGGCCTCCTCGATAGCCGGAGTGATCACATCGATCTCGGATCGACCGATCGTTCCATTCTCGCCGGCATGCGGATTCAGCCCCAACACGGCAATACGTGGTGGTAGAATGCCGAAGTCCACCCGAAGAGCCTGGTCAAGCGTCCGAATGCGCTCTGTAAGGTGGTCGATCGACAGCGAGCCCGGCACGGTGCGCAGCGACACATGCACCGTAGCAAGAGCCACCCGAAGCGTCTTCCACGCCAGGATCATGATGGGCGAACCACCCCAGCGGGAACCGAAGAACTCGGTCTGTCCGGGCCAGGAAAATCCCGCCAGGTGGCAGGCTTCCTTGTTGATGGGCAGGGTAACCACGGCGTCGGCATGACCATTGGCGACATGTGTAGCGGCATACTCAAGAGCGGCAACGGCAAGGGCACCGGATGCAGCGCGCATGCGTCCGAATTCCAGCGGCGTGGGACGTGCAAGATCGATCAAGCTGATCCGCGTCGAGCCGGCCAACAGGTGGTCGCTGTTTACGTCGACGGGCAGCTGTAGATGACGGATGGTTTCCAGAAGTGCCTGTCGATCGACCACCAGCGACACGTCTGCGGAAGGGGGCTGGTGGAGAGCCCCTTTCAAGAAGCATTCGAGGCCGATGCCGTTCACATCGCCACAGGTCACCACCAGGCGTGGCGTCATTGCTGCTGCGTCCGCGAGCGTCGGCGTCGCGTCTTGTAAAAGTTCATCAGCAGTCCCACCAGCGTCAGATTCATGATCAACGAGGTTCCGCCGGCGCTCAGGAACGGCAGCGGGATCCCCATTACGGGGAACAGGCCGATGGCCATGCCGATGTTCACCAAGGTGTGGTACAGCATCATGCTGGCAAAGCCGATGGCGATCACGCTGGAGAACCGCGTGCGCACGATCCCGGCGATGCTGATGCCGCGCAGGATGATCGATGCCAGAAGGCCGATCACCAGCACGCCACCGGCAAAGCCGAACTCCTCGGTGGGCACGCAGAAGATGAAGTCCGTCCACTGCTCCGGGATGTACCGCAGCTGCGTCTGCGTACCCTTCAGGAACCCCTTGCCGGTAGCTCCGCCCGAGCCCACGGCCAGCATGGACTGGATCACGTGGTATCCCGAGCCACGCGGGTTGCGCTCCGGCTCGAACAACGTGATCAGACGCTGCTGCTGGTACGATTCGAGACTATCGAATGCAGGGTCGATGGCAACGGCCACACCGATCATCATCAGCACGGCAGCTACGGTGATAACGATGTTGCGTCGGAACAGGAATGCTCCAGCCGCCGCAAGCAGTGTGATGCCGATCAGCCACCACACGTTGTCGAAGAGCGAATTGTACAGCGCACTCACCGCGATGAACGGCAGGGTGAAGATCACGAACAACAGAAAGAGATCGCCGCCAACCCACAGGTAGATCCCCAGCGTCATGGCGATGAACACCGTCGCTGAGCCGGTATCGGGCTGCAGCATGATCAGTCCCAGCGGAAGGAGCACCATCCCGGTCACGATGGCCAGGTCGCGAAGAGTACGAATGTCGAAGCCCTTGTTGCTCACATACCGTGCGATGGCTAGCAGGGTGGTGAACTTTGCCAACTCGGACGGCTGAAACGTAAAGCCGCCGATCTTGATCCAGCACTGCTGTCCGTTCACAACGTGGCCGAGCGGAGTTAGGACGGCGATCAAGGCCAGGATGCCTACCGCATACATTGGATAGGCCAGGTCCGAGATCCATCGCTGCGGCAGAAAGAACATGGTGATCGCCGAGGCGATGCCAACCAGTGCATAGATCACCTGGTTGGAGAACACCACCGAAGCCGATGTTTCGAACGTGGCGCTGTAGATCGATACCAATCCCACACCAAGCACGGCGGCGACGGCCAGCATCAGACCCCAGTCCACCACATCGTTCACCTTGCGCTGAAGGGATACGTCGTCGGACTCGAATTGAAAGGTGTTGGGTTGCATGATAATAAGCGCTTGAACGGTTGAGGGCTTGAACGTTTGAGGTCGTCTCGTCGAGCTACGAGCTACGAGCTACGCGCTACGCGCCGGAGGGCTTCTTCATACTTCGCCTGCGTTGCGGCGATCACGTCCGGTGGCAAGGTAGGGGGAGGCGGTTGTTTGTTCCAATCGGTGGATTCCAGCCAATCGCGGAGGATCTGCTTATCGAAGTTTTCCTGAGCCCTTCCAGGCTGGTAGGACTCTGCCAGCCAGTAGCGGCTGGAGTCTGGGGTCAGGGCCTCGTCGATCAGGATCAGGTCGCCCTGGTCATCGATCCCGAACTCGAACTTGGTGTCGGCCAGGATGATGCCCTTGGGGGCCACCGTGTCGCGTCCACGCTCGTACAGCGCGATCGACACGTCGCGCACTCGGGCTGCCAGGTCGGCGCCAAGGATCTGCTCACACTGTTCGAACGTGATATTCTCGTCGTGACCTTCTTCGGCCTTCGTACTCGGCGTGAACAGCGGCTGCGGTAGTGGCGAGCTGAGTTGCAGTCCCTCCGGCAGCGGAATGCCGCACACGGTGCCCTGCTTCTGGTACTCTTTCCAGCCGGAGCCGGCCAGGTATCCGCGGACCACGCATTCCACGGTAAGGGGCTTGGTCTTGCGTACGATCATGGAGCGTCCGCGGAGCACGTCGCGCTCTTCGTCGGACACGTTGGGGATGGTTTCCACATTGGTCGACACCAGGTGGTTCGGAATGATGTCCTTGAGGACATCGAACCAGAACACGCTGATCTGCGTCAGGATAGCCCCCTTCCCCGGAATGGGCTCATTCATGATCACGTCGAACGCACTGATGCGGTCGGAGGCGACCATCAACAGGTGTTCACCGAGATCGAAGAGTTCGCGGACCTTACCGCGGCGAACCAGCGGGTAGTGCGAAAGCGATGTGGTCTGGACCGTAGACATGGCACAAAGATACGCGCGTGCCCTGGCGAAGGAGGTAGACCCCGGGAGAGAGGGTGGAGGAAAGGGTGCCAGGGTGAAGGGGTGGCAGGGTGGTGAGGAGGGTGCCGGCGAGGTTGTAGATCAGCACCGGCTGGTCGGACGCTGGATCGAAGGATGAGGAAGGGGCTTCCCGGACGGAGACGGTAGGGTTGGTAACGCGTACCAGAACCGCTGTGCCGTCAGACACATCGACGTTGCCATTGATGGTTGAGACCGAGCCATTGCCGCCGAGGGCACAGATCGAACCGTTACTGATCGGGGCGATGGCATAGCCTTCGAACGAACCCTGGACTGAGAGCTTGTAGGCGCTTTGGAACACGCCTGGAGCGGGGCTGAGAATGAGATAGGGCTGACGCTGGACTCCGGAATCCATGATCAGATCGGCAGGTCTTGGGGTTTGCAGCAGATCCAGTGTGTCCAGGAACGAATGCAGGATCGTGGCCCGGGAGCCTTGCCTGTAGGCGTAGAAGGCAGAGAAGCCGTTCGGTGCGATGTCTCTTTGCCGCTGTTCAATAATGGTGTCCCTCTCCCATTG
>JANJTN010000125.1 GCA_024711065.1 bacterium | reverse complement strand
TCGGCATCGGCACCCAGCTCCAGCTGTCCGCGGCGGTACTGCAGGTCGGCCGACGCATGAGCGGTCTGGGTAAACGCGGTCAGGGCTTCGTCGATCGAAAGACATTCCTGCGTCTGCCATCCGTGCTGCGTGCCATGCGGTTGCCGAAGAACAAAGTCTCGCAATCCGGCCAGCACACTGGGCGATTCGATGGGTGCATCACTTCCGGCGGCAACGGCTACGCCGGCATCCAGCAATGAGCGCCAGCGGTAAGCGTCGGCTAGGCGGTCCGAACCAAGGCGACGCTCCGCCATGGGTGCATCGGAGGTGCAATGCGAGGGTTGGACGCAGGCAAAGACCTGCAGGTTGGCAAAGCGGCGCACGTCATCGGCGTGCACGTGTTGAGCATGTTCGATGCGCAGGATGATGTCTTGTCCATCCGGCCACGAGCGGACCACTTCGTAGGCATCCAGCACGGTCCGTACGGCCTGGTCGCCGATCGCATGCACGGCCATGCACCACCAACCAGCATCGATCGCGGCGCGGGCCGCCGACACGATCTGTTCGGTGGTCAGCAGGGCGATGCCCGTATTCTGCGGATCATCGGTGTAAGGGGCTAGCAGAGCAGCGCCACGAGAGCCCAGGGCACCGTCGGCATACATCTTGATGCCTGCCGTGCGCTGGATCTCTCCGCCGGCCGGGAGGAGACCAGCCTGATCCCATTCTCCATGCTGCGCCGAGACGAACGACTGTACACGGATGGGCAGCTTACCCGATTCGGCGAGTAGCCGGACGATCTCGATCACTTCGGGCGCAACGTCCATATCGTGCACTTCCGTGATGCCGTGCGAGGCGAACATGGCACCGGCGGCAAGGATGCGCCGTGTGATCTCTTCGGCGCTCGGGCGCGGCAAGGCCTTCCAGTAGGGCGTCATCGCGTCGTCGATCACGATCGGTTGATGCTCCACGCCGGCTCGGCGCGAGGCTTCGGCGCTCACCCACATGGCATGTCCGTCCACACGCGTAGCGATCACCGGAACGGTCGGAAAGAGCGCGTCCAGCACGTCGGTCGTTGGCAGGGTGGGATCGTCCCACTGCTCCTGATTCCATCCCATGGCATGGATCCAGCCGTGTTCATTTACCTCGGCCGCGCGCAGGATCTCGGCGCAGGCTTCGGCACTGGTGGCGGTATGCAGAGACGGCAGACTCAGGCGCTGACCGAGTCCGAGAAGGTGCACATGATTGTCTACAAAGCCCGGCAGCACCACGGCACCCGGGAAGTCGTACACCGAATGCTCCGTGCGGATCACCACGCCGGTGGCCGACGGCATGATGGCTCTGATGCGCCCCCGTTCAACGTGCAGTTCCATCATGGTCGGTAGGCGTCAGTTGCGCAGACGGATCGTATCGATCCCGTCGAGATAGTCCTTCTTCTTCAGCAGTTGTTCTTCGGTCTCCACGTTGTTCGGGTCCGGAAGACAGCAGTCCACCGGACATACGGCCGCACACTGCGGCTCGTCGTGAAATCCCTTGCACTCCGTGCACTTGTCGGGCACGATGTAGTAGAACTCGGGCGAGAAGAACTCACCGCCAAATCCTCCGGGCGATGTACTGTCGGCATACGTAGTACCAGCCAACTCCCACGTGGCACCGGCTTCGTAGATGGCAGTATTCGGACACTCAGGTTCGCAAGCGCCGCAGTTGATACAATCGGAGGTAATGTAGATAGCCATGAGGTTCGGTTGAAATGAGACACAAAGTTAGGGAACACCAGAGGAACGGATGGTGTTCCTGTGAGCGGCCGTGCAACCTTTTCGCGAACCGTTCGTCTCTGGCGCCGCCGTTCCACACCCCCACCACCTGCGATCGAATTTCCCGTGTCCCTTTTCCGCTCGTTCCTGCTTGTTCTGTTCGTGACCTGCGCTGCCAGCCCCCTGACACTGGAGGCGGCACGACTGTCGCCCGGCGACGGTCAGATCTCCGGATTCGTGGAAGATTCGGTGACCAAGGAAACGATCGTTGGGGCCACGATCATGGTGAAGGGCACCGGTCTGGGTGCCTATACCAACAAGTCCGGCTTCTTCTCCATCTCCGGCGTTCCTCAGGGTAAGCAGACCCTTCAGGTCACGTTCGTTGGCTATGACCGACGCGAACTCACGATCGACATGCCGGCCTCCGGTGGACTGCAGGTGCGCATCTCGCTGTCGCAAGGTTCGGTCCTCAAGGACCAGGTGACCGTACAGGCCGATCGCGAGAATGAGCGCCGACAGATCAACGTGTCGCGCGTGAACATTCCGATGGAGCAACTCTCCCAGATCCGGATCGGCGGCGAGGCCGACATCTTCCGCGCACTGCAGATGCTGCCGGGTGTGCTGACGAGTTCGCAGATCTCCAGTGGACTCTACATTCGCGGTGGATCGCCGGATCAAAACCTGGTGCTGCTCGATGGCATGACGGTGTACAATCCCACGCACCTGTTCGGCTTTATCTCGGCGTTCAACAACGATGCCATCAAGGATGTGGAATTGTTGAAAGGGGGCTTCCCCTCCGAGTATGGCGGTCGGATGTCGGCCGTGCTCAACGTCACGCAGAAAGATGGCAACCGCGACCGTGTGGAAGGCCTCATCGGCCTGGGCCTGCTGTCCTCTCGGGCCAGTCTGCAGGGTCCGCTCGGGAATGGCTCGTGGTTCATTGGTGGACGCCGCACGTACCTCGAACTGCTCAAGAGTTTTGTGCCGGACGATCCCGAAGCACCGCTGCCGGACTTCAACTTCTACGATGTGAACGTCAAGGTCACCCAGAACTTCGGCGATGCCGACAAGCTTTCCATCAGCGGTTTTCTGACCCGCGACCGACTGATGTTCGAGCAACCCGGGCTGATCTTCAACGTGGGTATCGGCAATCGGGCGGCATCGCTGCGGTGGACGCACATCTTTGCCGACGATCTGTTCTTCGAAGCTACGGCTTCGGCATCGCGGTACGACAACGGCTTCGACGGCAACAACTCGGGCTTTGTATTCGCGATCAACAACTCCATCACCGATTACAGCCTGAAGGCCAATCTGGAGTTCTACTACAACGACAAGATCACCTTCAAGGCCGGCTACGAAGGGTCGATCTACGAGTTCTCCTACGACCAGAAGACCGGCAACGAGACCGACGACATCGGCGAAGAACCGGGGTTCTTTCTGAATGTGAACGACAACATTCACAGTGCCTACGTGCAAGGCAACGTCCTGCTGACCGAGGCCCTCTCGCTGCAGGCCGGCCTGCGCGGCAACTACTACGATCTGAGCCAGCAGTTCACCGTGGATCCACGTCTGGCAGCGCGGTATCAGTTGGCCGACAACGTGGCCCTGAAGGCCTCGTGGGGCATCTTTCACCAGTATCTGCGTCTGGCCTCGGCACCGGACTTCACCTTCTTTGATACCTGGCTGCCAACGGATACATCGGTACCCGTGGGCAACTCCACGCATTACATCATAGCGGTGGAAACAAGCCCCTTTGAAGGATTCGACTTCAATGTGGATCTGTACTACAAGTCGCTGAACAACATCAACGAGCTTCGCAACAATCAGACGCGAGCCGAAGACGTGGCCGACGTGTTCTACATCGGCAATGGCGAATCGTATGGTGCGGAATTCTTTCTGCAGAAGAAGTTCGGCAAGCTGACCGGCTGGGTGGGATACGGTCTGGGTTGGGTCTTTGCCACGTTCGACTCCGTGAACCTGGGCAACACGTTCCGTCCGAAGTACGATCGCCGGCACGACTTCAAGATCAACGGTCTGTACCGTCTGGACGATCACTGGGAGTTCGGAGCATCCTTC
>JANJTN010000121.1 GCA_024711065.1 bacterium | reverse complement strand
GTCACGAACCGTGGATATGTCGGTTCTGGTTTCATGACACTAAAAGTACATCACGGTATCGGCTATTTGCAAGGGAAACATTCGGCTAACTGAAAGGTTTGGTATCGGCTACTTGAAAGTCTTTCATCCGACCCCTATGGCGCTACGCGCAGTCTGCGTACCTTGGCGCTGTTGCAGCTTGGCGATCAAAACCGCAGCCCATACCACACCACGTTGGGGTACACCTTTACCGCCGGGGCGGGGAGATGGTACAGGTGCAGCGCCCGCAGCACCGAGCGCAGCCAGTCGGGCAAACCGTCGATCTTGTGGGGTTGCCAGTCCAGCGACAGGTACATGACGTGGTTGCCGCCGCCCATGCCGTCCAGGTTCTCCACGGAATGACCAATGGCCACGCCCAGCCACGGGGGATACCACTGCTGCCAGTCTGCCGGCATCCAGTCGTAGATGGACAGCGCTAGCCAGTGCGTGGTGGAGGTGTAGTCGTCGATGATGGCGTTGTACGCACCATCCTTGTACGCCTGCGACGGCCAGAAGGAGATCTGCAGGTCGATGGGACGCAGCGCGGGCACATAGTGCTTGGCCACGGGTAGGGAAGCGCCAATGGTGTTGGCGGCCACGTCGCCCCAGGAGAACCCGTACCCCTCCGAAAAGCCGTCGCGGACCTCGATGTAGGTCTGATAGGCCATGGCCACACCAAAGCCACTCCAGATCGCCGACGTCGAATCCAACCCGGTCCATCGGAACAGGTCGCCGTACACCGTTGTGCCGGCATATGCGAAGTAGGCATGCCCCAGCTTGTCGGCGTTCAACGCGTACTCGTAGTCCTGCTCCGTATTGAAGTGGAATTCCGTCTTGGTGCCCTTCCACCACAGGTCGTTCAGCCAGATATGGCCAACCGTGAACGCCGCGGCCGTTCCACCGACCACCACACCCATCCTGATCGGATCGACCCTGGAAGTGTCTTCCCGGACTACAGTGGTGTCCGCACGCCGGGCTTGCCCCGTGGTTATCCACAGGGCCAGCACGCAGCCCATCCACAGGGTTTTCCACACCAGGCGCGAATCAATCATCGCGATGCTAACACGTTGAAAAAGAATAAGGTAGAGCTGATCTTCCGGACAACTTGGGTAAAGCCCGATCCACATCCGTTATCCACAATACCCATGCCATCCACAGGCGGCAAGCCCCTTATCCACCAGAATGGATACACGTGGACACAATGGGTGAAGGGGGCTTCATGAGGCTTTTAATGGGGCGTGTATGGGGCATGGGGGGCCGGGGCGAGGCGGTTCAGGGGTTGACGTTTTCTGAACAACAATTCACGTGGAATTCATTGGCTATCGAACAAGGAAGGCAGAAATTGCGAGTCTTGAATAGCATGAACGCCGCCAAAACCATCCGTGCCCTTGTCTTTGCCGTGGTCTTCACCATGGTGATGTCCGTGAGTTTCCTCGTGGAAGCGCGCGACATTCCCGAAGGTGCGGTGGCACCGTCTGTGGATCCGGCCGAGCTTGTTGGACCGTCGGTGCCGGTAGCCATGCCGGTGGAGCTGGAAGACATCGAGAACGGCGTGGCCAGCTGGTATGGTCCGGGCTTTCAGGGACGCCGCACGGCCAGTGGACGCAGGTACGATATGAACGAGCTGACCGCGGCGCATCGCAATCTACCGTTCGGGACGCTGGTGCGGGTAACCAATGCCTCTACCGGGGAGAGCGTGGTGGTAGAGATCACCGATCGCGGTCCGTATATCAAGCCCCGGGTACTGGACCTGTCCAAAGCCGCCGCTCGGATGATCGGCGTGAGCGTGACCAAGGTGGAGCTGGAAGGTCTGACCCCGGAAACGCTGCGCGACTTCTATCTGAATAACGACAGCACCGTGATCTCCATCACGCCCAACTTCGACATTGTAGAAGTACCCTACGTTACCCTGAACGACGTGCGTACCATGCGCTCCTACCCCAAAGCCGTTGCCGAGATGGAAGATGGCGATGTGGTGGTGGTAATGCTGGACGAGAAGGCCAAGCCGCTGTACGCCGTTGGACGCCCTCAGGTGCTGGACCTGGCTGCCGGCTCCGTGGCCAACCTTAACGGCCCACAAGCCGACTAGCCCAACTGGTGATCCGCGTGATCACCTCCGGGTCTACCGTTACCCGCGACACCTCCGCTTCTTCCTCCGTGCACAGTGTGCATGGCTGGAAACCGTGGTTCACCCCTTCGACCAGGGCTACATCTATTGTTGGTACTTCATCGGCAATGGTCTTCCACGCCGCCAGATTGAAGGCCGATGGCACCACGGCATCTCGCTCGGCTACCAGCGCCAGCGCCGGGACCGGTATCCGCGACAACACGTCTGGTGCGCGGCTATCCCGGAACCCCCGAAGCCAGGGAAGCAGGTTGTTCCGGATATAGGTTTCACGATCCGGACGCGACAAGCGCACTGCTGCCGGATAGACCACCAGAAACTCTCCATGGATGGCCAGGACCGAGTCCGTGGTTTCGGCGATCCTCCGAACCGTTACCTGGTCATCCGTAGCAGATTCACGCTCCACCTCGTCGTACCACGTGCCCAGCAATTCCACGGCCGCCTGGGTCACGTCCGGATCGATCCCCTGCAGAGCATCCGTGGCCCGAGCCACTTCCAGCAGCCACGTCTTGCCGTCCATCGCTGGCGTAGAGGCGTAGACGATGCCCGCGATCCTGTCCGGACGCTGCTGGGCAACGCGGGTGGCTACCAAGCCCCCTGCCCCATGACCCAGCAGAATGATCGCCTGTCCATTGATGCCCGGTTCGTTCGCGATCCGGTCCACCACCACCAGTAGGTCGGCGATGGACTCTTCCTGGGAGGGGGCTGGTCCTGGTGTCGATGCTCCGGTACCGCGGTCGTCCATCCGCAAAGCGGCAAATCCCTGACGGGCAAGCAGGTCGGCGATCACGGCAAAGGGTCGGTGCCCGGTGGCGTCCAGCGCATCCCGGTTCTGTTGGCCTCGATCGGACACCAGGATCACCAGCGGCCAGAGACCGGAGCCTGAGGGGAGGCTGAGCGAGCCACCCAGCTGCACGCCGGCCGCGCGGTGGGGGATCACCAGGTCGCGGGTGGTATAGGGAGCGGTAGTGGCAGGTTCCTGGGAGCGTTCGAGTGGACGGATCTTGTACAGGCGGGTGGGTACGCGGGTCTGGGCCTGCTCCCATACGCCGTCGATGATGCCGTCGTGCGGACGGCAGATGCCGGTGAACTGGGCCGCTACCGAGTCGTTGATGAATAACAGGTTGTAGGCATTACACGATGCGGTGGTCATCCGCCGGCCGTACTGCTGCTGATCCACAATATCATAGGTCACCGAACAGTCCCCGTCGAGCGAGGCATTGATATGCAACAGCAACTGGAAACGGCGTCCATTGGAGGCGATCACGTTCCCACGCCAGTCGCCTGAGAGTGCCGTATCGGCGCGGACGGCCGGGGAGGGGATCGTGTACTGAGCACTAGCGGTTGGCCCCCAGCACAGGAGGCAGAGAACCATGGCCAGGAGAGCGGGGGATCGTTTCATGGGGCAACGTTGTTGTAACACTGGTTCGGCAAATTGCGTATCGTTGCCGCGTTTGTGAAGTCCCACACCAATTTTCTTTCGGAGTACGACATGTTCAGACTCTTATGCACCCTGGCACTGGCGGCGGTGTTTACGGCCACCGCAGCACAGGCCATCACCCTCGAAGAGATCATGGCCAATAACCTGCAGGCCCGCGGCGGGAAGGATATGATCATGAAGATCAAGACGATGAAGATCACCGGTACCATGGAGACCATGGGCGGTGAGATGACCTTTACGCAGTACATGAAGGACAACACGAAGATGCGGATGGACATGTCCGTGCAGGGCATGGAGATCGTACAGGCGTTCGACGGCATTGCCGGCTGGAGCAAGAACCCCATGGCCGGTGGTGCTGCCCAGCGTTCTTCGGAAGCGGAGTCCAAGCAGGCTCGTTCCCAGGCCAACATGTGGGGTACGTTCGTGAACCCGGACGACCATGGGTACAAGCTTGTCTATGTGGGTACGGAAGACCTGGATGGCATGACCGTGTATAAAGTGGCCGTGACCGACCCGGAAGGGGAGACCACGAATGTGTTCGTGGACGCGATCACGTGGCTGGAGGTCAAGATGACCCGCAAGTTCACCATGATGGGCCAGGAGGCCGAAATGGACATCTTCCTGTCGAACTACAAAGACATCGGCGGCGTGCAGTTCCCGATGCAGATGGATATGGAAATGGACGGCCAGGAAGTGATGTCGATGAAGCGTGAGAGCGTCGAGGTGAACACTGCGATCACGGACGACGTGTTTGCCTTCCCGGGCAGCTGACCCCGATACGCCGGTCGAAAATCCGAACCGCCTCCGTCTCGAACGGTGGCGGTTCGTTACTTTTGTGCACCGTCGGCCGTCGGCGGGGATCGCTGAACAACCCAAGGGTACCACTGTGAATCGCCCCCTTCACCTCCTTGTCCTGCTGGCATTTGCCGCCCTGCTCACCCAGGGCTTTCAATGTGCGTCTTCCGGTGTTGCCACTGCGCGCAAGGCCATGCAAAGCCAGGACTACGTCAAGGCCAAAGCCGCCCTGCACGAAGCCTTGGCTCAGAACCCCAACAACTGCGAAGCCCTGGTCTTGATGGGCGATGTGAACGGGATGTTGAATGATGTGGACTCGATGGTCATCGCCTACAAGAAGGCTTCGACGTGCCCGGACCTGACGGTGGCTCAGCGGGACGAGATCTCGATCAAACTGTTCAATGCCTGGGTAGGAGCCTATAACACCGGTATTCAGCGGTACAACGCTTATACCCAGACACAAGCCGATAGCGACCTGGTGGCCTCGAAGGAGAATCTGGCACTGGCCGTCCAGTTGAAGCCCATGTTCTCCGATCCCTACGGCCTCCTGGGCCAGATCCAGGAGATGCAGGGAGATACCAATGGAGCGTACAAAACGTATTCCGACTGGTATCAGCAGGAGCGGGCGGGGATCGACTTCATGATCAGCAAGGGCGTTACGCTGGACATGGTCCGTGGCCAGGCGATGCAGGTGCTCGGTTCGCCGGTCGAGACGAAGGTGGATAGCCTTACGGATGGGACGTTGATCTTCAAGGACCGGTTCGATATGGCCGGCACGGATCTCTATACGTTCAGTGCCAAGGAGACTTCGTCGGCCGACACCGTTTTTGAGGGCTGGACCTACGCCCCTGACCAGGCGTTGTCGGGTCCGGAGAAGTGGCGTAGTCGCGCCATCCCGCTCGGATCGTTGAAGGCCATGGCCTTTATCGACTATCAACGGGGGAATCAGCAGGCGTCGTTGAATGCCGCTACGGTGGTCACGAAACTGAAGCCCACAGACCAGGAGCTGGTACCATTGCGGACGCAGCTGCTGCAGGACCTTGGTAAAACGGACGAAGCTCTGGCCGAGATCCAGCAGATGATGAAGAAGTATCCGGACGTGCTGAACTACCGCCTACAGTATGCGTCCCTGCTTTCCAGCGTTGGACGTCAGCCAGCCGCCATCGAAGAGTACAAGCAGATCCTGAAGCTGGACCCGAGCAACACCACCGCGCTGTACAACCTGGCTGCCAACTACAAGAACGTGGCCAGCGAAAAGCAGCTGGCCGAGCTCAAGAAGATGGATGCCGACAAGAACTATGAACCGAACATGTCCTATATGGACGACCTGAAGATCGCTGCCCAGTACTTCGAAGAGCTGCGCAAGAACAACCGGTTCGCCACCGATATCGTGGTGCTGGAGCAATTGACCAATACCTACGAGGTCCTCAAGGACAAGAAGAAGGTCAAGACCTTGATCATGGAACTCGAAGGTCTTCAGGGCAAATACGAGAACGACAAACAATATTGGCGCATCATGGAGGGTCTTTACGGCCGCAACAACATGATCGACAAGATGAAAGAGGCAGCGAAGAAGGCCGAATAACGGCCACGCTCCTCGGACACCACCTCACGCAGGCCGCACTCATGGCAGACGATACCAACAAGCCGCAACAACAACAACTCACCATCGAACTGGGCGAGAAGGAAGCCGAAGGCATCTACTCCAACCTGGCCGTGATCTCGCATTCGCCCGCCGAATTCGTGGTCGATTTTACCCGGGTGCTGCCCGGCGTACCCAAGGCTCGGGTCCATGCCCGGATCGTGATGACGCCCCAGCATGCCAAGCTGCTCCTGCACGCTCTGGCCGATAACATCGGCAAGTTCGAGCACCAGCACGGAGAGATCAATGTGGATGGGCAAATGCCCTCATTTCCCCCAGGTGTGACAAATGTCAATTGATGTTACTATCTTTGTAGTTCTGCGAAGTACAAGACTGAACATCAGGTTACGCCCATGAAACGTACGTATCAACCCAGCCGCCGCCGTCGCGTCCGTACTCACGGCTTCCGCGCACGGATGGCAACCAAGAACGGCCGTAAGGTCCTTAATCGTCGCCGAGCCAAAGGGCGCTATCGTATCGCGGTAGGCGCGGCTCGCTAACGGTCCGTGTGATGAGGATCCGACCGCTCAAGGGCTTTGGGGCCTTCGATGCGGTCCTACGCCGAGGCCGCCGATTCACTCGGGGTCCGGTAGGCCTTACGATTCACACCACAGCAATGCCTGAAACTCCGACGGCGGAGATCCGCCTCGGAGTTTCTGTTGGTAAGCGCACCGCTCGCACCGCCGTGATGCGCGTCCGGCTTCGGCGTCTGCTGCGCGAGGCTGCCCGTGCCGTGATCGAACGTCATGACCAGGAGCTACGAAACCATCATGTGTCAGCGCTCATCCTTGTATGGCGGCAAGCCCCTTCCCATCCGCGGAAGATCGGGCTGGAGCACGTGGTGGACTCCGTGGAGTCGGCCATGACCACCGCCCTCGGAACCCTGGATGCCGAAGTGGTGAAAGGGGCTCGGTGAAGACCCTGCTGATCCTGCTGGTACGCTTCTACCGCGTGGCGATCTCGCCGCTCTTTCCGGCATCGTGCCGATTCCAGCCGACCTGTTCCCAGTATGCCCTGGAGGCTCTCCAGCGGCATGGCGCAGTGCGTGGTGCGTGGCTCAGTGCCAGGCGCATCGCTCGCTGCCATCCGCTTCATCCGGGCGGGTATGACCCCGTACCGCCGTCACCGAACGATCATCACGCATCAGCTTCGTAATGGACCGTAGATCCCTCCTCGGCATCATTCTCATCGCCATCGTGGTCAGCGCATGGGTGTTCTTTCAGAGCCTGACCAGCACGCGCGACGTCACACCCGCCAAGACCGAGCAGGTACGCTCGGTACAGGACTCCGTCCGCAGCGCGGCCAAGCCCAATGCACCGGCCCTGGCCTTTACACCGGCCGGAGAAACGGAAGTGACCATCGAGACGGACCTCGTGGTGGCCGTGATCAGCTCGCAAGGGGCCACCATCCGTTCGTGGGTGTTGAAAGACTTTCAACCGTGGTTCAAGGACGAGTATCCGCAGGCGACGGTGGACCTGATCCATCCCGGTGCTCACGAGTACGGTTTCAACTTCCGGGCTGTCAATGGCGGCAAGGTAGAGGCCAAGGACGTCCCGTTCACCTTCGATCGTCCGGGCGGACGGTACAAGATCAGTGGTACCGATCAGCTCACACTCACCGCGCGAGCCGTGACCGCCACCGGTGGGGTGATCGAACGGTCCTACACCTTTTCGGGTTCGGCCTATGGTGTGAAGACCACCCTGACCCTGGAGGGCATGGAAGCCGACATTCCGCAATCCAACCGCTTCGTGAACCTGGAGTGGTCCCGCGGCATCAAGTACCAGGAAGGCAGCACGGTCGACGAGTCGAACAACGCCGTGGCCATTGCCTCGTACGGCGACGATATCCATGAACTCGACGCTACCGATTACAACACGCGTGTGAACGAAACGGCCACGGGAAACATCAAGTTCCTCGCTACGCGCTCCAAGTACTTTGCCGTGGCGATGATCCCCTCCGGTTCGTTTGACGGGTCCGTATCCTATTCCGGCATTCGGTATGGGGCTCCGAACGACGGATTCGTGGAAGAGTATGCGATGAGTTACCGTCTGCCGTATCGTGGTGGACGTCAGTCGCACGAAGTGACCCTGTTCGCCGGCCCCATGCAGTACGATACGCTGGGCAACTACGGGCTTACGGAGATCATGAACTTCGGCTTCAAGTGGATCGTAAAGCCGATCGGCGAATACTTTATGCTGCCGGTGCTCACCTTCGTGCACACGTTCATCCCCAACTGGGGTATCGCCATCATCATCTTCGCCCTGTTCCTCAAGGGGCTGTTGTATCCGCTCAGCATCGGGCAGCTCAAGTCCGCCCGTAAGATGCAGCTGGTGGCTCCCCTGATGAATGAGATCCGCGAGAAGTACAAGGACGACATGCAGACCCAGCAGCAGGAGATGATGAAGCTGTATGGTGAGTATGGCATCAACCCGGCCGGCGGCTGCTTGCCACTGCTACTGCAGATGCCCTTCCTGTACGCCTTGTATTCCGTGCTGAACCTGAATATCGAGCTACGTCAGGCCGCGTTTCTGCCGGTCTGGATCACGGACCTTTCGGTCCCGGACGTAGTGCTGTCGCTCCCGTTCAAGCTGCCGTTGTTCAACATCGACAAGTTCTCCGGCCTGGCCCTGTTGATGGGTGCCACGCTATTCATTCAGCAGAAGCAGGTGGTGACCGATCCCCGGCAGAAGGGGCTCGTGTACATGATGCCCGTGATGCTCACGCTGATGTTCTCCACACTGCCGGCCGGCTTGAACCTGTATTACTTCGTGTTCAACGTGGTGGGCATCCTGCAACAGGTCTGGATGACCAAGTTCAGCAAGAACAAAATGACGCTGGCCGACCTGAAGGCCATGCCCAAGAAGGAAGGGTGGCTCCAGCGGAAGATGCGGGAAGCCCAGCACATGGCCGAAGCCCAGGGTAGGACACTACCGGGCCAGCCCCCTAAAAAGAATGGCCGCCCCGGGAAAGGGCCGAATCAGGGGAAAAATCGTCGGTAGGTTCGTGTAACCTCCTTACGGGCCAAAGGTCTATCGCACGTGACCGGGCTGCTTCACTACGGAGCGTCCGGTTTCTTGGGCGGTGTGTGGTGTTAAGTCCACATTACGCGCTATTTTGTGCACCATTGTTTCGACCTGAATCGAACCCTTTTTTTATTCCGCAAGGAGCATTTGCATGATGCAACGATCACTCGTTCGCACGCTCGTTTTTGGAGTGTGTGCCATGATGATGGTCGCCGGAGCTATGGCTCAGACG
>JANJTN010000115.1 GCA_024711065.1 bacterium | reverse complement strand
TCGCCTGCTGGGCATGGTGCAAACCGTCCGAGACCAGTACAACGGAGAACTGGATCTGTACGCCGGGGGTTTTGTGGACGTTGGCCTGAAGCCGATCCTAAGGGAGCGGTTGGACCAGATCGATTGGGATGCCACGCCAATGGATTACCTGCGACTGCGATTCGGCGCTGCCTACCTGACGCCGGTGAATCTGGAAGGGGCTTCGCACGAGCTGCGTCTGATCGCCGATCTCACGCCACGGTTTCGAACTGTAGAGAACACCCTGATCGCTGTACGCAATCGCACGGAGTTCCGATTCGTGGATGGCGAGTATTCGTTCCGGTACCGCCCTCGTCTCTGGATCGAGCGCTCATGGTTCGACGTCGCCGGCATGACGGTCACACCCTACATTGCGGTCGAAGCCTTTTACGACAGTAGGATGTCGGCTTTTACACGACAACGCAGCCTGATCGGTTCGGCCGTAGCCCTTACGCACTGGTTTGCGCCGGAGCTGCGACTTGTGTACCAACGAGACTGGGTGGGCGACGGCGAAACCCTGTTGGCGGTAGACCTGGTGCTCGCGTTCTACCTCTAGTGTCCGTCTCCGGCGTCGTCTCTCTTGAGCGTAAGATGCCACATCCCGCGAAGGTCTCCCACCCGGTACCCGGTGGCCTGATCGTTGGGATACGCCTCCTTGATCACGTCCATCGTTTCCGCGGAGATCGTCTCTCCCGGCGTCCCATGGCAGGCCAGACAGGGCTCCTTGATCAGGATCGGACGATAGTAGTGTACGAGTGGACCATCCGTTTCGATGATGGTCTCGGACGGTCCGTCGTATGCGGACGTCAGCATGCGCAAGACTGACTCTTCCGCTTCGGTTTGAGGCCGATCCATCTCGTTACGCGCTCGATCGGTTACCCGCCGTACCTGCACTCCGGTGGCAGCCGAAATGGAGTCCATCACCTGTTGTGCCCGACTGTGACAATAGGCAACGGCCGTAGGGGGACCGCCGGCCTGCATCGCTGCCGAGAGTTCCCGCTGAAGCAGCTTCTGGGCCGCGTCCGTAATGGCTGTTCCGCGCTCACGGTACGCGTCGTGGTCGGATTCGGATACCGGCACCCACAACACCAGGAACGCGGCGAGCAGGGAAAGGGCATAGGGGATCATCACGACACCATGTGACGGTGAAAGAGATACCTTTCAAGATCGGTACTTTGCAGCAGTTCAACGGTAGCAAACGCACACATCATGGCACTTACGGAATTCCTTCTCGGCCTTATCGTTGGAGGTCTGCTCGGCGCAGTGATCGCCTGGACGATCAGCTCTCGGCGTGCGAGCACAACGCAGGATCGTACCCCACTGCTGGAAGAACAGATCGCCCAGCTGCAGGCTCGTCTGGCCGAGTTTCGAGCCGATCTGGACCGCTCGGAACAGCAAGCCCGCACGTACTACGGTGATGCCCAGGCTCGGTCTCAGGAAGTGGCCTCGCTGCGCGAGCAGCTGGCCCAGCAACGGTCCCTGGAGGAGGCCATGACCAAGACCTTCCGCGAGGTGGCCAACGAAGGTCTCGTGCAGCAGGGCAAGCACCTTACCGAGCAGCAACAGAAGGTACTGCACGATGTCCTGAGCCCCCTTCGTGAGCGGCTCAAGGAGTTTCAGGAGCGGGTGGAGGCCGGACAGAAGGAGGCGCTGACCACGCACACAGCCTTGATGGAGCAGATCCGTTCACTCACCGAACTGAATCAGGTGGTATCCGAAGAGGCAAACAGCCTGACTCGAGCCCTCAAGGGCGAGTCCAAGACCCAGGGCAACTGGGGAGAGCAGGTGCTTGAACGGGTCCTTGAAGCCAGTGGTCTGGAAAAGGGGCTGAACTATCGCACGCAGACGACCACCACCAATCAGGATGGTGCAACGATCAAGCCCGATGTGGTGGTGGACCTGCCGGACGACAAGCATATCGTGATCGACTCCAAGGTGTCGCTCACCGCCTACGAGGAGTATGTTGCCGCCGAGCCCGGTGCGCCCGAGCGCGACGATGCGCTACGCCGCCACGTGGCATCGATCCGCGGCCACATCAAGGGCTTGGCCGACAAGGATTATCACACGGCTACGGGATTGGCCACACCGGAATTCGTGCTGATGTTCATCCCGATCGAGTCCACGTTCGCTCTGACGGTGAAGGCCGACGCAGAGCTCTTCGACTTTGCCTGGACCCGACGGATCGTGCTCGTAAGCCCCAGCACGCTCCTGGCCACGCTCAAGACCATCGCCTCTCTCTGGAAGATCGAGAAGCAGAATCGTAACGCCCTCGAGATCGCCGATCGTGCCGGTAAGCTGTACGACAAGTTCGTAGGCTTCGTTGATGATCTGCAAGGGGCTCAAAAGCACCTGGAGCGATCGCGCGATGCCCTGGATGGGGCCATGGGCAAGCTATCGACCGGTAAAGGCAATCTGATCGGCCAGGTCGAGCGCTTGAAGCAGCTGGGAGTGAAGGCGCAGAAGAGTCTGCCGGACCACTTGGTAGGCGACGACGAGTCGGACTAGTGTCCGGTAGCCTTGATCCGCTCCAGACGCATCGAGTTTGTGCGGAACTTCGGGATGAACGGGGCCAGGAAATACACGCGAATGATGTACCACCAGAAGCTGCGCTCGATCAGCACCGGATCGATCTTGTCGGCCACCTGCGCATGCAGCTCCGGGGCCTTGCTCCAGTGCGAGCCGGCCTTGTCGTGATGGACCGTGTGATAGCCGTTGTTGAACAGCAGCTTGTT
>JANJTN010000086.1 GCA_024711065.1 bacterium | reverse complement strand
CAGACTTTCAGAGGCCCCCTGCGCCACTACACCGCCTCGCGCATGGCCTTGATGCTGGCGGCGATGTCGCCGTGCATCAGACCGCTGTCGGAGACCAGGATGCTGGCGCCGGCGTTAACCACGTCCTTGACGTTGCCAATCTTGATGCCACCGTCCACTTCGATCTCCACGTGACTCAGCCCGTTGGCGTCCAGCCAGGAGCGGAGCGTTTCGCAACGCCGCAGGAAGGACGGAATAAAGGACTGTCCACCATAGCCTGGATTTACGCTCATCAGCAGCACAAAGTCGGCGGCTTCGGCAGCTTCCATGGCAAAGCTGAGAGGAGTGACCGGGTTGAGCACGACGCCGGCGCGGCAGCCAAGGGAACGGATGTTGTTCAACGAGCGATGCAGGTGTGGGCAGACCTCGGCGTGGATGCTGATCCACGACGCGCCTTCGGCGGCAAACTGCTCTGCCTGATGGTCGGCGTTGGTCACCATCAAATGCACGTCCAGCGGCAGGTTCGTGATGCGCTTCAGTGCCTGCATCACCACCGGCCCAAAGGTGATCGGCGGTACAAAGTGGCCGTCCATCACATCCACGTGCAACACATCCGCACCGCCGGCTTCACAGGCGCGGACGTCGCGTTCCAGATTGCCGAAGTCGGCCGACAACAGTGATGGTGCGATCTTCATGCCGAGAGCCTAGCCAGATGTGCAGCAATGCGGTTCCACGTGCTGCGATGATACGGGGTTTCGGGCAGATGCGTAGAAGCCAGCACATCGGCCACGTAGTCCGGATGCCGCATACCTACGAGTACAACGCCAACGCCGTGGGTGCACGACACGGCCTGCAGAGCAACGTGCTGTAGCGGCGTGTCGAGCGGCAGCCCCAGTTCGTCGGCCATCGCTTCGCGAAGTTCTTCAAGAGATGTGTTCTCTTCCACGGCATACAGCGTATCCAGGTCGTCGAGTAATCGACCCACGCGTTCCACATACGTCATCGCCAGGTCCGGCTGATCGCACGCCAGAGCATATCGCTCCGCCGTTGCCAGGCGTGGATCAAGGTAGGCTCGGCGCACATCGCGGTAGTGTACCAGACCTTCGAAGGACTTCCACGACGTGCACAAGGCGCTCGCGATCTTGAAGGTCTCCTGGATCACGGACTGGTCCCGTTCCGTGAGGGACGCATTCTCCATCACGATCTGTTGCACGTTGTGTTCGGCGGTCTCCAGATCGTGAATGCGCTGCTCCACCGCTTCGGCACTCACCGGATGTAGCGGTGTGTCGTGCGTAGCAAGGCGGATCAGGTCCGAACCAACGATGGCATTCAGCGGACGATTGATCATCACGGTGATGCCATGCTGCTGCGCGAATTCGATCACGGACATCGTCCGGTCCTGCTGGTTCTGCGTGGTCACAGCATGATGCTCGATCAGATTCAGCGGCATCTGCGCATGCGTAAAGCCGTGCTGCGAGCCCCCTACCTGAACTGCGATTCCCAGGAGGTGCTCCAGTGATACGAAGTCCGGGGCATCCACGGCATGGCCGAACGTATTGCTGCTCACGCCGTACGACCCGATGATGCCGTGTTGACGCTGGTCTTCGAGCCAGGCGAATGCTGCGCGGATACGGTCGTAAAAAACTGCGCGTGCCTCGGCGATCTCCAGACCCTGTTGATGAGCCACCTGCAGATAGTATTCCGGGTTATGGAGCAGCAACACGTCGATCTGTTCGCGGAGCAGCCGCTGTTGGGATAGCATCAACATCTCTTCCAGGAATTCCGGATGGATGCAGTGGCTGAGTCCCTGAGACACGTCTACCACATCGGGGATCGGCTCGTCCGTCAGCGCTCGATTCGTGATCAGCTGCAGGGCTTCGCCCTGGGCATAGCCGATCTTGGTGACCAAGGTGATCGGGGAAGGGGGCTGATGGCTCGCCAACGTAAGGCCCACCAATCGCTCCGAAGCCCCATTCCCATAGTTCGTGCTGGTGTCGATCACCTTCACACCGGCATCCAGCGCCTCGATCAATGCCTGGCGGTGGGTCGGGTCGGTGTCCTTTACACGATAACAGCCAAAGCCGAAGAGCGCTCGCATCACCGCCCTCCGAACGTAAGGCCCAACTGCAGGCCGTAGGGCGTGCGGCCACCATCATTGGTGAACCACATGCCCATGGTATTCAAGTGCACTTTCAGATTGGTGAAGAGCTCGTAGGCCATGCCCACTCCACCTTGCGAGGCCAAACCATAGGACGTGGAGGGATCGGAGAAGAAGCCGAAGCCCGTAAGGCCGTTGGCCGACGTGATGCCCAGGCCGGACATCAGCCAGGCGTAGGCTCCGAATCGACTGTCGCCCAGGAACCACCAGCCCATGCCGACGTCGATCGCCAGCGCGTCGCGCTTGTGCAGTCCCGTTCCCAGAACACCGATCCCGAACCAGGCGCGCTGATCCTGGTCCAGCGAGAAGAAGGCGTTCACGCCAAAGCCGCCGTTGGGAAAGTCGTTCTCCTGCGGCACCCACACCCGATGCAAGCTGAGCATGGTCCACGACCGCGACGCGGCCGACACGTCTCCCAGCTCGGTTTGGGCAGTGAGGGGAAGGGGGCTGAGGAGACAGCCCAGGAGCAGCAGCAGATGCAAGCGGATCATGGGGCAAAGTTACTTCAGCGTCCCGAAGGTATTTTTGCGACCTATGAGCGAACTATCGACCGACCGCAAAACCATTCTCTCCGGCATGCAGCCCTCCGGAGAACTCGGCATCGGCCACGTAGCCGGAGCTCTGCGCAACTGGGTGAAACTGCAGAACGAGTACGACTCGCTGTTCTGCGTGGTAGACCAGCATGCCATTACGGTGCGGCAGGAGCCGGCCAAGCTGCGCAAGCGCACGCTGGATATCGCCGCAATGTACATTGCCGCCGGGATCGATCCGGAGCAGAGCGTGGTCTTTGTGCAGAGCCATGTGCCCGAACACGTTCAGCTGGCCTGGGTGCTTACGTGCATGACCGGCATGGGTGAGTGCGCAAGGATGACGCAGTTCAAGGATAAGTCCGAGAGCAATGCCGACAACATTAACGTGGGTCTGTTCACGTATCCCATCCTGATGGCGGCCGACATCCTGGTGTACAATGCCGACCTGGTGCCGGTGGGTCAGGATCAGAAGCAGCACCTGGAGCTGGCTCGCAACCTGGCCGAGCGATTCAACCATCACTACTCGCAGACCTTTACGGTGCCCGAGCCCTACATACCCGAAGTGGGCGGCAAGATCATGAGTCTGCAGGAACCCACGAAGAAAATGTCGAAGTCGGATCCCAACCAGAATGCCTCCATCTGGCTGATCGATACCGACGATCAGATCCGCAACAAGATCAAGCGGGCGGTCACCGACAGCGGTTCGGATATCGTGTATAACGAAGAGCTGCGTCCGGGCGTGAGCAACATGATGAGTCTGTATCACATCGCCACCGGGAAGTCGTTCGCCGACATCGAACAAGAGTTCGCCGGCACCTCCGGCTACGCCCCCTTCAAGGAGGCCGTTGGCGAAGCGCTGGTGGGCTATATCCGTCCGATCCGCGAGCGGTTCCTGGAGGTGCGAGCCGATAAGGATGGACTCGACAAGATCCTGCATGCCGGCGCAGAGCAGGCACGGGCACGAGCGCGCAAGACGCTGCGCAAGGTGCACAAGAAGATCGGCTTTGTGGAGTAAGTGATGCCTACCTACGACTATCAGTGCACAACGTGTGGCAAGCGGTTCGAATGGGTACAGTCCATGAAGGACGATGCGCTTACCACCTGCCCGGAGTCTGTCTGCGAGCACGAGCCCAAGGGGAAGGGGGCTGTCCAACGCGTGATCAGTGCCGGAGGCGGCGTGATCTACAAGGGCGGCGGGTTCTACCTCACGGACTACGTTAAGAAGTCCGGCTCGTCGGACTCCGGTTCGTCATCGAGCAGCGATTGACGGGCGGTGGGTGCCCGTCGCGCGTTGCCGCAGGGCATCTCTCAGTTGGTCCACGACCCATTGATTAAGGCTGAGTCCTTCTGCCTCTGCGCGGAGGACCGCCTGTTGGTGGAGGTCCACTGGTAGGCGCAACAAGAGGCGTCCCGAAACTGGGCGCTCCGGATCGATCTTCTGCGCTCGACAATATTCCAGGTAGTCTTCCACGGATTCCTTGAAAGCAGCTCGCAGCTCGCGAATGCTGGTCCCGTGGAAGCTGACTACCGCTCGCAGACCGATCACGTTACCGACGAAGATGGCATCTCGCGCGTCGAATTCGATCGTAGCGTGGTAACCCTTGTACGTCAGTGTATTCATGGTGTGATCCCGGCGTTTATCAGCATCGTTCGAACTTCTTCTATCTGGTAGCGCTTTGCTTCTTTTGCCGGGTGTGGTCGATGGCAGAACCATCGTTGCGTGCCAAGCTGAACCCGCATCCGGGAACCCTGGCCGTCCGTAACCTCGGCGCCGCAGGCAAGTAGGAGCGAAAGCACATCTGTAAATCTGATGCTTACGAGCGTCGGTTGATGAAAGATCAGTTCCAGCGTTCGACGATGTCGAGCATGCACGAGCAATGATATCACAAAATGATACTGCATGCAAGTTCTGCACAGCGGTCATTCGTCGCAGGGAGTCCTCGTATCTTTCGCGGTTTCTCATCGACTACGAAGCCCCCTTCATGCTGCATTTAACGCCAAAGGGTCCCGGGCAACCGGCCGAGGACCTCTTGGAGGGCCTGAACGAGCGTCAGGCCGAAGCCGTTGCCACCACCGAAGGTCCGTTGCTGATCATTGCCGGCGCCGGATCCGGCAAGACGCGTGTCCTTACCGTGCGGATCGCCTATCTGCTCAAGATGGGTGTGCATCCCAGCCATATCCTGGCGCTGACCTTTACCAACAAGGCGGCACAGGAGATGAAGGAACGGATCGGACATCTGGTGGGACCCAACACCGGACGGGGTATCTGGGCGGGAACGTTCCACAGCATCTTTGCGCGGATCCTGCGGCAGCATGCAGAAGCGCTGGGGTACACGAATTCGTTCACGATCTACGATGCGGACGATCAGTTGTCGGCCATCAAGGCCGTGATGACGCAGATCGGGATCTCGCAGCAGGTGTTGCAGCCCACGGCCGTTCGCAGCCGCATCTCCGGTGCCAAGAACGCCATGGTCAGCTGGCAGGAGTATGCACGGCAGGCAACCTCGGTGTCGGACAAGCAAACGGCGCAGGTGTTCGAAGAGTACGAGAAGCGTCTGCGCGCCAGCAATGCCATGGACTTCGACGACCTGCTGCTGAACATGATCCGACTGCTCGAACATCATCCGGACGTTCTGGAGCAGTTCCATGAGCGCTTTCGGTATGTGCTGGTGGACGAGTACCAGGACACCAACCGGGCGCAGTACCGGGTGGTGAATCTGCTGGCCAAGAAACACCGCAACCTGTGCGTGGTCGGAGACGATGCGCAGAGTATCTATCGGTGGCGGGGTGCCGAGATCCGGAATATCCTCGACTTCGAGCGTGACTATCCCGAAGCCAAGGTGGTGCGGCTGGAGCAGAACTATCGGTCCACCAAACTGATCCTGGCCGCGGCCGACAGTGTGATCAAGCAGAACCGCGGGCAGTTGAAGAAGACCTTGTGGACGGATAACGCCGAAGGCGAGAAGATCGTCCTGCTGGCCTGCCGCGACGACCGTGAAGAAGCTGATCACATCGTGCGCACCCTGCGCAACCGGATCGAGACCAAGGGCTATCAATACAAGGATGCGGCCGTTCTCTATCGGACCAATGCCCAGTCCCAAGCGCTCGAAGATGCCTTGCGGCGCAGTAACCTGCCGTATTACATCGTGAGCGGCGTGAGTTTTTACAAACGCAAGGAGGTCAAGGACACCATCTCCTACCTGCGGCTCCTGGTGAACCCTGATGATTCAGAGAGTCTACTCCGCGTGATCAACGAGCCGGTGCGGGGGATCGGCGCTACGACCATGAAGCGCCTGGAAGCCTATGCCGGCGACCATGGCGTCTCGCTCTGGAGCGTTCTGCAGAGTGTGGACAGTGTGCCGCAGATGCAGACGCGCACGGTGAATGCGATCAAGACCTTTGTGGATCTCGTGGAGCGGCACCGCGACCTGGTGAACGAACTCGCTCCTGCATCCATGGCACAGCAGTACATGGAAGCCACCGGCTTGCCGGGTATTTACAAACAGATGGACACGGAAGACTCCCTGGACCGCTGGAACAACATCGAGCGCGTACTTGATCACATTGCCGAACAACAGGAGCTGGACGAGAACCTGACGCTGGCGGGCTATCTGGAGCAAGTGGCGTTGGTGAGCGAGCAGGACGATCCCAAGCTGGGTACCGATCGCGTAGCCATGATGACGATGCACGCCGCCAAGGGGCTGGAATTCCCGTTGGTGTTCATTGCCGGACTCGAACAGGGTCTGTTCCCTTTGGCCAAGGCCGAGACCGATCCGCAGGAACAGGAAGAGGAACGCCGACTCTTCTACGTAGGCATCACGCGCGCGCGCCAGGAGTTGGTGCTATCGTACGCCGAAAAGCGTTTTCGCTTCGGCGAGTTGGTGTTCTCTCGCCCGTCCATGTTCCTCAGCGAGATCGACCCGGAGGCGCTCGCCCCGTCTTCTCAGCCGTTCACCCGATCTGCGGCATCGCCGCGTCCAACGGCACCGCGCGCTCCATCATGGAGCCAGGGCTCGGCACCTCGCGCGCCGCGGGCACCGAAGTCCGGATCAAGCGAGTACTCTCAGCTGCCTTCGTCAGAGAATTTCAGTCAGACCTCTGCTACAGCCGTCAGCGTAGGACAACGCGTCAAGCATCCCATGTTCGGTGCCGGTACCGTTGTCTGGGTAGGGGGCTCTGGACAGAATATGAAGGCCACGGTAGACTTCGGCAACGGCAAACGCAAGCAGTTGATGCTGGCCTATGCAAGGCTGGAAGTGCTCTGATGAGCAGCGAGCAGCGTCTAGCGTCTAGCGTCTAGCCCTTAGCCCTTAGCCCTTAGCCCTTAGTAGTCGCTGACCGACCGTCGCTGACCGACCGTCGCTGACCGACCGTCGCTGACCGACCGTCGCTGACCGACCGTCGCTGACCGACCGTCGCTGACCGACCGTCGCTG
>JANJTN010000145.1 GCA_024711065.1 bacterium | reverse complement strand
GGTGTCCTTGAGCGATTCGCCGTTCGGCGGGGCTACGTCGTAGGACCGACGCCAGATGTGCACCTGCTCGTCTCCGTGCTTGGCGGCCGTTTCGGCTTTGTTCAGACCCTGCAGGTCGCCGTAGTGACGTTCGTTCAGCGCCTGATCGCGATGAGTGGGCAGTAGGTGCTTGCCGGCGGCTTCGAGAGCCAGGTCGGCCGTACGAATGGCGCGGGTAAGCACCGAGGTGAATAGTACGTCCACCGGAACGTCCTTGAGACGCTCTCCGGCAGCACGCGCTTCGTCTTCGCCCTTGGGGGAGAGGTCGACGTCCACCCAGCCCGTGAAACGATTCTCCAGATTCCACTGGGACTGGCCATGTCGCAATAACGTAAGGGTAGCCATTTACCCGTCCTCCGAACACAGTTCCATTAACACACCGCCAGTGCTCTTGGGGTGCAGAAACGCGATGAGCATCTCGTGGGCTCCGCGTTGAGGTTGTTCATTGATCAGGCGGATACCGTTCGATGCCAGACCGGCCAGGTCGGAGGTGATGGCATCGGAGCGGAACGCCACGTGATGGATCCCTTCGCCGCGCTTCTCGATGAACTTGGCGATGGGGGATTCGGCGTGCAGGGGAGCCGTGAGCTCGATGCGTACTTCGCCGAGTTGAAAGGAGGCGATGTCCACGCCTTGATCGGCCACCTGTTCACGATGGAAGTCCGCCACCTGAAAGAGTGTGCGATACAGCGTCATGGCATCTTCGAGATCTTGCACGGCGATGCCGATATGGTCCACTTGGGTGATCATGCATCAACTCCCAGGATACGGGCTGCCTGTGCGAGATCGTCCGGTGTATTGATCCCGTGCACTTCGTGCCAGTCGGCAGCGGTAAAGACGCGTACGGATGCTCCCTGCCGACCAAGGATGTCGGCAATATCCGTGAGATAGAACTCTCCCTGGGCATTGGCATTCTGCACCTGGGCGAGAGCGGCAAAGAGATCGGCCGAACGCACCAGATAGACGCCGGAATTGATCTCGGCGATCTCCAGCTCTGCGGGCGAAGCATCCTTGTGCTCCACGATGCGCTCCAGCAAGCCCCCTTCAGAGCGAATGATGCGACCGTATCCGGAGGGATCGGGAACGATAGTGGTTAGCACCGTAAGCACGGCCTGATGCTGGCGGTGGTCCTTCAGCATGGCGAGCAGGGTGGCTTCGGAGAGCAGGGGAACGTCTCCACTCAGGATCAGCACATCGGCATCGAGGTCGGCCAGTTCCGAAGCGGTTTGCTGTACGGCATGGCCGGTACCCAGCTGCTGGTCTTGAACAACGCAGCGGGCTTCGGGCATGACCGAGTGGACGTAGTCGATCACGGCCTCGCGCTGATGTCCAACGATCACCACCACGCGCTGGGGCTGCAGCGTAGCCGCCGTGGCCAGCACGTAGCCAAGAAGGGGAGTGCCGTTGAGTTGGGCCAGAACCTTGGCCTGGTCCGGATTGCCCATGCGCTTTCCTTTGCCGGCAGCCAGGATGGCTACGGCCAGCGGTCGAGCGTCAGCCATGGCGGTCAGTTCTTTCGGCCAACGTAGGTGTAGGCCTCTACGCTGTTGGAGCGTGACAGAACGTCGTTCTTCTCATCCACCAGGACCACGGTGGGCTGATAGGCCCGCGCCTCGTCGTCCGGCATGGTGGTGTAGGAAATAATGATCACTTCGTCTCCGACCTGGCCTTTGCGCGCCGCAGCGCCGTTCAGGCAGATCTCGCGCTTGCCGCGCACGCCCGGGATCACATAGGTTTCGAACCGTTCGCCGTTATTGATATTCACCACCGACACCTTTTCATAGGCGATCAGGTCGGCCGCATCCATCAGATCCTCGTCGATCGTCAGGCTACCTTCATAATACAGGTCGGCCTGGGTGATCCGGGCACGATGAAGTTTCGATTTGAACATGACGCGCTGCATACGCTACTCGCTTGGGTGCTAGTCGTTGGTGGCTACAAAGTTACGCCTTTTCGACCCCCGAAGACGAACCACGAGCCCCCTTCGTATCTTGCCATCATGAAGAAGGTACCCCTCTCCCGTCTGGCCCATGCCCGCAGTGGCGATAAGGGCGATGCCGCCAACTGCGGCGTGATCGCGTTCAAGGAAGCCTATTACCCGTTCCTGCGGGAGGTGTTAACGGCCGAGCGCGTTAAGGAGCACTTCACGGGGATCTGTGAAGGGCCGGTGGATCGGTATGAGCTGCCGAACCTGTGGGCGTTGAACTTTGTGCTTCACAACACCTTGGGCGGCGGCGGAACCGTGTCGCTCAAGCTGGATGCCCAAGGCAAGACCGTAGCCTCGGCTATGCTGTTGATGGAGGTTGAGGTGCCGGACGGGCTTCTGGATACGCTGTAGCCGCGTTGTTGATCTTCAACGACTTACACAACCATGCCGGGCATTCTGTTACCCGGCTTTGTCCGTAAGATCACTTGCCGGGGCGAAGGGGGCTTCCCAGTCCGCAGGCCGACTCCAGCGAGACCATCACCGGACGCATCCATTCCTTGACGATCTCGTCGGACCACTTTTTGTCCCAGGTCTGTTTCACGTCGCTGCCGTCCTTGCGGGTGGAAACGCTCCAGACCTCGATCACCACCGAGTCCTTCATGTGCTGCAGCTTCCAGGTGCGCACGAGGGCATCATACCGCCAGGCTACGTCCTTGATGGAGTCCTGCACCATCAACATGCCGGTGACCGGATTCTTGTCCACGATCTTGTAGCCGTTGCGAACAAAGATGTTCTCGGCCGAGGCCATGTATTCGTCCTGTTCGACCGGACAGTACATCACCATCGGACGGGGCTTGGCCAGGTAGTTGTACGAACAACCACTCACGACGACCGCCGTGAACACGGTCATCAGGAAAAGTGCGGGACGTGTCATGTCCCGAATTTACGGTACGGCTACCTTTGTACACGCTGACCGATCACTTGAAAGACCCGTAATGTTGCAGGACCTGCTCTCTCGTGCCGAAGACCTGGATGCCGCCGACCCGTTGGCATCCTTCCGATCCCGATTCCATATGCCGCAGAAGGACGGGCGAGACGTGCTCTACTTCACGGGCAATTCGCTGGGTCTGCAGCCGGTGGCCGCGCAGGCGTCGGTGGACCTCGAGCTGGAAGACTGGCGCGTGTGGGGAGTGGACGGTCATCTGCGGTCACGCAACCCCTGGTTCAGCTATCACCGCATGTTCAAGGAGCCCCTTGCCGCTATCGTTGGAGCCCTACCCCACGAAGTGGTGGCGATGAATACGCTCACGGTGAACCTGCATCTGATGATGATTTCGTTCTACCGTCCGACCGCCACTCGCTACAAGATCCTGATCGCCGGTCACGAGTTTCCGTCGGACCGCTATGCCGTGGAATCGCAACTGCGCTTGCACGGTCACGACGTCGAACAGGCCATGATCGAACTGGAACCGGCGCCGGGTACCTTTGAACTGAGCGACGCTCAGATCACCGAGGCGATCCGCGAGCATGCCGACTCGCTGGCCCTGGTGCTGTTCAGCGGCGTGCATTACTATACGGGTCAGTTCTTCAACCTGAAGATGATCGCCGACGCTGCGCATGCCGTTGGTGCCAACGTGGGCTTCGATCTGGCCCATGCTGCCGGTAATGTGCAGGTGAACCTGCACGACTCCGGTGCCGACTTTGCCGTATGGTGCTCGTACAAGTATTTGAATTCGGGGCCAGGGGGCGTGGGAGGAGCGTTCATCCACGAACGCCATGCCGACCGCGCAGACCTGGTGCGTCTGGCGGGATGGTGGGGTAACGACGAAGCCACGCGCTTTCAGATGGCCCATGCCTTCCAACCCACCTATGGTGCCGATGGATGGCAACTGTCCAATGCCCAGATCCTGCCGATGGCGGCGCACAAGGCCTCGCTGGACCTGTTCACGGAAGCGGGCATGGATCGGATCTCGGCAAAACGGGATGCCCTTACCGGATTCGCCTACGACGTGATCACCGAGATCTTCGGCACACGTACGGACGTACGCATCATCACGCCGGCCGACCCCGCACGGCGGGGCGCTCAACTCTCGCTGCAGTTCGACGTGCATGGCCGTGCCGTCTTCGACGCCCTCACAGCGCGCGGTATCGTAGTGGACTGGCGCAATCCGGACGTGATCCGCGTGGCTCCGGCACCGCTGTACAACCGCTTTGCCGACGTAGCGGCTTTTGGCCGCCATCTGGCCGAAGTGTTGCAGGAGGTAGCGTGAGCGACCACGTAGATCCGCAACGCTATGTGGTTGGCCGCCGCGCCGTGTCCGAAGCCCTCGAGGCTGGGATCCCACTCGAAAAGATCTTCTTTGGCTATGGTCTCGAAGACGCGCCGCTGCATCGCATCCGGGCTGCGGCCGATCGCGCCAAGGTGCCGTGTGCCACCATGGACCGACGCAAGTTCCAGCTGCTCGAAAAGGATCTCGGTGTGCAGCGCAATGATGCCCAGGGCGTGATCGCTCTGCGTCCGTTACGCGACCCCATTACGCTGGACGTCCTGCTGGCCCAGGCGCTCGAAGCATCGTCGCAGCCGTTGCTGGTGGTGCTGGACGGGATCACCGATCCCCACAATCTGGGAGCGATCGCCCGAAGTGCCGAAGGCGCCGGAGCCTTTGGCCTGATCGTGCCGGAACTCCATACCGCACCGGTTACGCCTACTGCCGTCAAAGCATCGGCAGGAGCACTGGAACACCTGCCCCTGGCCAAGGTCAAGCGGGTGTCCACGGCCCTGCAGGTGTGCAAGGAGGCCGGATTCATCATTGTGGGAACCGCGATACCCGCCACAGCCCCCTACACCGAGGTAGACCTCACGGGACCCACCATCATCGTGATCGGCAGCGAAGGAGAAGGCCTGCACCAACGCGTGCTCGACCACTGCGACCACGTAGTAGAGATCCCCATGCAAGGCAGGATCGGCTCGCTGAACGCCTCGGTGGCTGCCGGTATCGTGCTCTTCGAAGCCGTGCGTCAGCGTCGCACGGGTACGTTGGCCTGAGCCCTATCTTTGCGGTTCGCACTCCGAAATCGCAGGACCATGGCAGAACATCATAACGAACAAGAAGAACAGCGGCGGAACAAACTCGCCGAGATCCGCCAGATGGGCGTGAACCCCTATCCGGCAACGTTCACCAAGACCCACGACGCTCATCAGATCGTTACGGGCTTCTCTGACGACACGCAGGAGCAGTTTGCCGACGTGGCCGTGGCCGGTCGCGTAATGGCCGTCCGCCGCATGGGCAAGGCCAGCTTCTGTCACCTTCAGGATCACAGCGGCCGCGTGCAGATCTACTTCAAGCGCGACGACGTGGGCGAAGAAGCCTACGATGTGATCAAGAAGCTCGACCTGGGGGATATCGTAGGTGTGCGCGGCCACGTCTTCAAGACCCAGACCGGCGAGACCAGCGTGTATGCCAAGGAATTCACGCTGCTCACCAAGTCCCTGGCCATGATCCCGATCGCCAAGGAAGAGGTCAACGAAGATGGCACGGTCACGCGCTACGATGCCTTTGCCGACAAGGAACAACGCTATCGCAAGCGGTATCTGGACCTGATCGCCAACCCGGAGATCAAGGACGTCTTCGTCAAGCGTGCACGGATCATCACGGCCATGCGCCGATACTTTGATGAGCGTGGCTGGCTGGAAGTGGAAACACCCGTGCTACAGCCCATCTATGGCGGAGCCACGGCACGCCCGTTCGTAACGCACCACAACGCGCTCGACATCGAACTCTACCTGCGCATCGCCGACGAGTTGTACCTGAAGCGCTTGATCGTAGGGGGCTTTGAAGGCGTGTACGAGATCTCCAAGAACTTCCGCAACGAGGGGATGGACAAGACCCACAACCCCGAGTTCACGTCCATGGAGATCTACGTGGCCTACAAGGACTACCTCTGGATGATGGAGATGACCGAGGACCTGTTGGCCACCATTACGCGAGACGTGAACGGTTCGGACATCATCACGATGAACGGCACGGAGATCTCCATGAAGCCGCCGTTCCGCCGTGCCCGCATGTTCGACCTGTTCCAGGAACACACCGGCATGAACTTGCGCGGACTCAGCCGCGACGAGCTGGTGGCTGCCGCTCAGACCATCGGCGTGCCCGTAGATCCATCCTGGAGCGCCATGAAGGTGCTCGACGAGATCTTCGGCGAACGCGTCGAACATCACCTGGTGCAGCCCACCTTCGTGATCGACTATCCCGTCGAAATGTCGCCCCTTGCCAAAGCCCACCGATCCGAACCCGGCCTGGTGGAACGCTTCGAGCTGTTCATCAACGGCAAGGAAGTGGCCAACGCCTTCAGTGAGCTGAACGACCCCATCGATCAGCGCCAGCGTCTCGAAGAACAGGCGCGGATCCGTGCGGCGGGGGACTTCGAAGCCATGGTGGTGGACGAGGACTTCCTGCACGCCATCGAGGTCGGCCTGCCGCCTACGGCAGGCCTGGGGATCGGTGTGGACCGCGTGGTGATGCTGCTGACCGGGAATGACTCGATCCGCGACGTGGTGTTCTTCCCGCAGATGCGCCCCGAGCGGACGTTGTCGGACGGCCATGAGTAACACTGGCACGCGCGGTCGCCGCGGTCCGGATCGTTACTGGCTGCACGCACTGCTCTTCCTGCTCACGTTCGGTAGTACCATGATGGCCGGTGCCCAGTGGGCCGGCCTCCCGGCCGACCAGTTCACCGAGATCACGAACTGGGGCGTGGGGTTTACCTATGCGCTGCTGATCATGACCTTCCTGACCGCGCATGAGTTCGGGCATTACATCGCCGCGCGCCTGCACGGGGTGGATGCCACCTTGCCGTACTACATTCCGATGCCCTTCATCCTCTTCGGGACCATGGGTGCGGTGATCCGTACCCGTACGCCCATCCCGAACCGACGCGTTCTGTTCGACATCGGCGTGGCGGGCCCCCTGGCCGGTTTCGTGGTCTGCCTGGTGATCCTGGGCTTCGGCTTTACGCACCTGCCGCCGATGGAATCGATCTATGCCGTGCATCCGGAGTATCGTTCCCTGGGTGCGATCCCGGAGACCGGGATGTACTTCGGCAACACGATCCTGTTCGCCTTCTTTCGAAACGTCTTCGGGCAGGTGGCTGGCTGGATCCCGCCGATGAACGAGTTCTATCACTATCCGTTCCTGAACGTGGGTTGGTTCGGCTTGTTCGTTACCGCCTTGAACCTGGCACCGTTCGGCAATCTGGATGGTGGACATGTGTTGTATGCACTGGTGGGTGGACGTTGGCAGCGCCGCGTTGCGCGCGTGTTGTGGTACGTCCTGTTCATCCTCGGCGTGCTGTCGCTGCTCGGCATGATCGACAGCTACCTGCGCATTCCATCGCCCAACGGCTTCGTGGTCTTTCTGCAGAGCTTGATCGGCGAGCCCCTTGCCTGGGCCGTCGACCAAGCCCCCTTGCTCTTCTCGGTGGGTGAGGGCTGGCTCCTGTGGGCCCTGCTGATCCGCTTTGTGATCAAGGTAGACCATCCCGAGATCCCGGGTGAAGAGGGTCTGGACCTGAAGCGCAAGGTGATCGGATGGGCGGCCATGCTGATCCTGGTCTTGTGTATGCCGCTGCAGATCATCTATTTCGTGGAATGACCGCACGCAACCACACGTTGACGGCCGTGATCCTGGTGATCGTTGGCCTGTACCTGATCCGACTGTCGTCGGTAGAGATCCAGCCGTGGGACGAAGGGCTGTATGCCGTTCGCGGTGAGAGCATGGTGTTGTTCGGCGAGTGGTGGGACCAGACGCCTCATGCGCTGGGTGGGTTGTATTCGTCTACACCGCCACCCATGGCCTCCTGGGGCGTTGCCCTTGGAACGTCGGTCTTTGGCCGCTCCGCTCTTGGTGTGCGGATCTTCAGCATCGCCTGCAGTGCACTTGCCTTGCTACTGGTGTTCCGGATCGCCCGGCGATCCCTGAGTTACGAAGCCTCGCTCGCCTCTGTGCTGATCCTGGGCACGGCGATCCCCTGGGTGGTGTACTCGCGGCAGGCCATGACCGAAGTACCGCTCATGATGTTCACGCTGCTGGGACTGTACGCAGCCCTTCGATCGAGTGATCGAGCAATCGAGCAATCGAGTGATCGAGCTACGAGCAACGAGCTACGAACTACGCTTCTCGGCATCGTTTCAATTGCCGGAGCGTTGATGACGAAGATGATCGTGGGCTTCCTGCCGGTCGTCTTCTTCCTTCCGCTGGTTCGCAACCGTCGCACACGCTGGGCCGCTCTTGGTGCGATCGGCGGAGGCCTCCTCCTGGCAGCGCCGTGGTATGCCATGATGTTCACTCGGTATGGCGATGATATCTGGTTGGCCATGAGCGTGCCGCATCTGTTCACCGCCGTCGAGGGTAACACCTCTGGCCTGGGACCCTTGTACTACCTTAGCCAGCTGATCAAGGCCCATCCGGCCTTTGTGACGGTTCTGGTGTTCATTGCGATGGCTGTCGTTCGCCGCACCATGCTGCCAACCTCACAACACCAGGGTGTCCGGATGACGATGGTCTGGTTCGTTGCCGGAATGCTCGTCCTGAGTGTAGCGCCTACCAAGAACCCGCACTATGTGGTGCTCCTGCTGCCCCCGGCAGCATTGCTCTCGGCCTATGCGTTCGAGAAGATCGTAGCGGAGCGCTCGCGAACGACCACGATCAGACTCTACGGCCTTGTGCTGGGCAGCTCCGCACTGGCTCTCGATCCCACCGTGCTTGGCGCTCTACGTGCCGGTCACCCGAGCCCCTTGCAGTGGACGATCCTTGGATCCGCTGTTGGCCTGGCGGTGAGTGGCTTCCTGGTACCCAAGCGATTTGCCGACGCGGGGGCCGTCCGCGGTTATCGACTGGTGCCGTTGATCACGCTGGTGGTAGGGGGCTTGTCTGCTGCCATGGTAGTGTTCGCCGGACGGCCGGAGGAGATCAAGGGGGGACGCCAGGTGGCCGTGGCCTTGTTGGAGCAGGCGGAGTACTACAAGGACTTCGCCTATCTCTACCATCGCCATAATGCCGGTGATGCCATGAACCCGCAACTGGCCTGGTACACCGCCGGCTGGATGAATGGCTGGGATCCGGAACGTTCCTACGCGGCACTACACATGCCGCCGAATACCTACGATCTGAATGCCGTTGCCGAATTGGCTACAGCTCCGG
>JANJTN010000022.1 GCA_024711065.1 bacterium | reverse complement strand
GCGGAATTTCAGAACCACCGTATATTTGTGTTCGCCCAAAGCGGCTGACGGGCCCATAGCTCAGCTGGGAGAGCGCTTGAATGGCATTCAAGAGGTCAGCGGTTCGATCCCGCTTGGGTCCACAACAAACGAAACGACGTTCAGGGGATCGTAGCTCAGTTTGGTTAGAGCGCCGCCCTGTCAAGGCGGAGGTCGCGAGTTCGAGCCTCGTCGGTCCCGCCCCTGAAGCAAAAAGCCCCGTCTTCGACGGGGCTTTTTTCGTTGAACTACCCACAGTCACTGCGTCATTCAGCGCGCAGCGTGGGACGGGCTTTTTACATTGTACTACCCACGGTCACTGCGTCATCCAGAGCGCAGCGTGGGAGGGGCTATTTTCGTTGAACTACCCACAGTCACTGCGTCATCCAGAGCGCAGCGTGGGAAGGGCTTTTTTCATTGTACTACCCAACGGTCACGGCGTCATTCAGAGCGCAGCGTGAGACGGGCTGTTTTACTGGATCACGACCGGTGTCGTCTCATGTTGGTGGTCATTTCGCACGACAAGGAAGTACACACCACTGGGCAGGTCCTGCACAGCAATCGCGAACTCGCCGCTCGTCGTGATACTACCTGACTTCATCAGCCGTCCGATCACGTCGACGATCTCAAACCGGGCAGGCAAGAATGCGTCAGTGGGCTTGACGTGAAGCTGGTAGGTGGCAGGATTGGGTCCGATGCTCTGGATCAGTTTGCCCTTCGCCTGAGACGGTACGCGCTTCGCGTGGTCCGAAACAATGGTCGATTTGCCGGTAAGCAACGTCATGTAGCTGAGAACTCCGTCGAACGTCTCTTCTCCGGATGTCCACGTTGTGTCAGTAAGGCATGCACCGCTTGATGGCATAGAGGTGCTCGCGGTCAGGATCTCGCCCTGATATACATCAACTTGTGACGGCCCGGACCCCATCAGCGGGGTAGCAAATACGGTGTCAAATTGGTAGTAGTCATCCGTCACCGCCTGACTCAGCACAGTAAGGCTAGGGTCAATCCGATAGGCATTTGGTTCATAAAGAATTGGGTTTACACGTGTGGTACCCAGCTGAGAACCGCCGACGAATGTGCAGAACCCTGTCGAGTCGATGTGCAGGTCGCTTGCCAATAGATTCATAGGCGCAACACTATGGGACCAGACGAGCTTGACTCTACCATCCGGTGAGAACCGATAGACGAACCCTGCATGACGTTCCAGTGTTGAATCTTGCCCAGGAACTCCAATAGCCGGCAGTACATCGAAACGAGTCAAGTTGGAGCTAGGCTGAGAACGCACATAAAGTAGAATATCCCCGCCTTGAACGGCGAACATGTGCGTGATCTCGTCATCTCCGTGTGTATTCACGAGCGTACTCCATTCGAGTCTGCCCTCATGATCAAAACATCCGAGCCAACCGTCCAAGCCAGACTTGTGCTCAGTTGAATAGGCATCAGGAGATACAGGTAACTGATCGGGCCATGCTTGACTGAAGGTGGCAAACACGCCATGCTGGTTGACCATCAATTCGCTGGAGAATGTGCCAAAAGAACGCACTCCATCTCCATCGGGACCATAGGGATCCGAGCTGCCGATATAGGTCGACCAGATGATCTGATCGCCATCCGGAGACACACACGTCAGAAAGGCAGCATATCGCTTGGCTCCGTTCGGCTTCGATGGCATGAACGCGTTCTTCGTGGGGAAGTCGTTACTCGAGGTTGTACCGAGAACATAGATCCGTCCAGAGCCATCGCAGGCAATTGCCGTAAGCCGTTCTTCGGCTGATCCGCCGATGTAGGTATACCACAGACACCGGCCGTCCGGTGTCCATTTGCTGATGAAGCCGTTGGTACCACCGGGATTGTCCGGTTGCAGCGTGCCTGATGTCTTCGGCAGTTCCAACGCTGTTGCTCCAGCGATAATGATGTTGCCTACGGAGTCAAAAGCGACTTCGGCATCGGGCCATCCCGGACCACCGTGGACGGACCATTGCACGCTCAGATCTCGATTGAGAAGCGTTACTCTCCGACTCGGTTCTCCGATCTCGGGATCGAACAGCTCGGACGTAAACGGGATCGTTTCAAAGAATGGAGCACGATTGGACATCAAGATCGACCCGTCCGGTGTGAATCGACATTTTGCAGTACGTTCGGCGTAGGTAGCGAAGATGATTCGGGAGTCCTTGATGATGACCGGCTTGAGGACTTCCTGGACCTCCTCCTGCTTCTGTCCTGATCTAAGCCACACGCCACGGCGTGATCGGCTGCTCATCTCGTCGCCGAGCCGTGGATCTCCTCTCCACTCATCAGCTACGAGTTGCGCAGACAGTGTGGAATTCATCGTGACCGCGAGGCGACCGCCGGATGTCAGGCGAAGCTCTCCAATGGACGTCTCGTTGGCTGCCTGGATCTGGAAACTGCCGGCGCACGGCATCGGAGCAAGCTCCCCATTCCTGAAGGACTTCGTGTTCGACACACCCCGTTCGTGGGGTTCGATCCTGCAGGTATCGCCCTCCGGCGTCACCAAAGAGTACCACTGCACGGCCCAGCGCGATGAGTCCACTCGGAACACGTGTGCCAGGCGTGAGGCATACACGCGCCACTGCGAATCGAAGCTGCCTCCGGCATAGCACGCCTGGGGTCCACGTCCGATCTGCAGGAACGTCTCGTCGGACCGGCACGTTAGCGTTCCCACCAGAAACGCTATTGCCAGAGCAAGTGTAGTGGCTGTTAGCTGTCCGATCCGCATTGAGGTACTCCAAACGTGGCTCCTCACGGAAGATAGTGCGTACGGCGCAGACTCGGCACGCCTGTGCGCAGCGTGGGAGGGGCTTTTTTCCCTTGAGCTCAGTATTCGAAAAGCCTATACGCGATCACGGCCGAGATCGCCATCGTCCGGTCGTCCAGTTTGTCAAACGAGGTGTATCGGGCTTCGCCGCCGATGGACAATTCATCCGTGATCGGATGGTGATAGCCCGCCGAGAAGAAGAAGGACGTACTCACGGTGGAACTCGTAATGGTCTCGTTGGCTCCGGTGATCGTGGAACTCAGTAAGCCCACGCCGTAGCCGAGTCCGAAGTCCACGCGGTCCCACGCCGTCATCGAAAACACCAGATACAGCGGAATGGCCGATCGTACGGCCTTGCCGCCGTTGTTGTTGGACACGGAGTAGAAGTTCATGTAGCCGAACTCCAAGCCCCCTGCCAACAGATGTCCCGGACGCCACAAGGCCCGCGCGGCGATCGAGAACTGATCGCGATTCACGGACAGGTCGTTCTGCGTGTCTTCGAATGCCGAGACGTCGCGCACATAACCACCGATCAGCTGACCGGAAACGGCATACGGTTGAGCCGGGATCACCTGAACATCTGCCTCGGCATCCTGAGCCTGCATCACGAGCGGTGCACAGAGCACGGCGATCACAAGGAGTGTCTGTTTCATTGCATCAACCGATGATAGGTCACAAGAGTGGGATAATTGGTCAGAATACCGTTGAAGTGGCCGTCGCGGATGAACTGTTCGATGAACTCGTCGATGTCGAGAGTCCACGTTACCGCAGCGATCCCTTCGGCTTGTGCCTGCAGCACCTTGTCGTTCTGCGTACCGAGCGTCCACCGCGGAGCCCAAACCAGTGACCCGGCAGCGCGTGCCTGATCGAGTTCGAGTTCGCAGAGCGAGGGTACCTGTTGCGGGTTCGGCAGTTGCATGAATTCGTCGTACACGGCCTGCGTGGGCATCCCTACGAGCATCACCAGGGGTGGACGTCCGGGAATGGCATCGGCTGCAGCCTTGGCACTCGCCATGAGCGGGACCATCTTGGCGATCAGGCCGGCGTTCTCGGTCTTGGTATCCAGGTACACGAACTGGATGGTGGTCTGGGTTGCGATCGCATTGAGCGCTTCTTCCAGCGTTGGCATGTGCTCGCCGCGGATCAGTGTAGCATACTGCCGGAGCACGCCATAGGGGTAGTTCTCTGTCGGTCCGACCAGTGCGCCGCGGCGCACCAGTCGTGGATTGATCTCGCCGTCATGATACAGGAACGGCACGCCGTCGCTGGAGAGGCGCACATCGATCTCGACGGCGTTGCTGCCATAGCGTTCGGCAATGCGCAGCAGTTCGACGGTGTTCTCGGAATACGGAATGCGATCGGCCGTCCGTCCTCCGCCGCGGTGGGCGATCACGGCGAATGGCGCCAGCGCTTTGGCCGAGAAGGGGCGCACGTATTCGAGCACGAGATCCGTGTCGGGGTTGCTGTTGCTTTCCTGACCGTAGGTGCCTTGAAGGCGCATCACGGGCGGACGCTCCCCATCACTCACCACAAAGCCCCCTCCCGCATCGCGAGGAAGGATCAGTCGCACCAGTCCGGTGTTGGCATTCACCTGCTCGCGCCAGTAGCCTTCCAGGAAGACCACGGAATCGAGGTATCCCGACTCCAGCACCAGATAGCTGACGTTCGGACGGGCATAGATCGTTACCCGATCGCCCGACACGCGGATCGCCACGGAATCGCCAAAACGGTCACGGCCACTCTTGACCCTCCAGACACCGTCCAGTTTGGACAGAGCTTCCCGGGTAAGAGGCTTGGTCTGAGAGAGAAATCCACCGTTGCGGAACTCGGGAATATCCAGAAGAACGTCCTCTGCACATCCGCCGGCCAGTGCGACGACCGCCGCCAGGATGGTGGAGGCCAGCAAGCGGCTCCATGATCGAGAGGTGATCATAAGCGCACTCCCAGGACAAATTCCGGAACGAAGTAGTAGGTGTCGGTGGTCGGGAACAGCAACCACTGCTGATAGACGAACTTCAGGTAGTTGGCTCGGAAACCGATCAGGAACTGGGTCTGACCCCAGAACACTTGTTCGAGGTAGACCGAGCCGGTGACGCCGTTGAATTCGTTGGTAGACTGGGTGGTGGTGATCTCCCCTGCCCGGTCGGTCTTGGACAGCAGGAAACTGGCCTCGCCTTTCAGTGTGAGCGCCAGGTCCTGGAAGTCGTACCCCAGCGAAACGTTGGGCGTGGCAAAGCTGGAGCGGTTCGAGTTATCAAAAGCGCCAGCGCCGATGCCGCCGATGAAGTAGGCATAGTCGGCACCGATGTAGGCTCGCAACCGATCCGCGGCCGCCCACTGCCACTTCAGGCCCGCCTGCAGATGCCAGTTGATGAACTGCGTGGTCAGGCGTCCCTCGGCCACGAAATTCTCCGGCAGCCCCACGAACAGATCCAGCGTCCACGCCGGCCACCGATAGGTGTCGGCGGCTTCCACCGTGGCTTCGGGCATTTTAAGGAAGGCCATCTCCAAGCTGACCTTGGTATCACCAGGCGATAGCGCTTCAGGATACTGCATCGGACCAGCTGTGGTGCCGATCACGGACTGGGCATACAATGGCTGCCAGCACAGGATGCTGAGAGTAACAGCCCACAAGAGGTGTTTCATGAGGTATTCCTGGTGGTCAGTCCGACGCGCCTTTGAAGCCGTCGTCTTCGTCGGCGAACATGAAATTGAACGACGTCATCGATCCATAGATCTTCGTGATATCGGCCTGGAGCTTGACCTTTTCGCCGTCGGTCAGCCCCTCCGCAGCATTGATGCGCTGCTCCATCACCCGCACGGCATTGCGCATCATCACCACCTTGTGCATGAAGCGCTGCATGGACATCTCGTGCTGCTTCAGTTCCGGGTGACCCGGTTTGAAGACCACCACGCCATGTTCCCACTTGGGTGCCAGGCGCGCAGAGTGTCTCCGTTCCATTTCGTCCACGATGATCGTGGCCATCAGGTGCATTTCTTCGCGCGTCATCTTACCGCTCCAGAGACCGTACAACGATGGCTGCCAGGGCCGACTTTACCACATCGCCCACGAGGAACGGGACGATGCCCATCATCACCACGTTGTTCCATCCGACAAAGGCCGCCAGGATCGGCGTGCCCAGCAGAAAGATGGGGATGCTGGCGATCAACGCCGCAAGCGTGGTAGAGACAACGTTGCGCGTCCACCCCTTGTCCTTCAACCACCCTGCCAGCGCCGCGGCCGGCACGAAGCCCATCAGGTATCCGGAGGTTGGTCCCCACAAGGCTGTGAGTGAGCTGAACCCCGCAAAGACCGGTGCGCCGAGTGCGCCGGCTCCCAGGTAGGCGGCAGCCGCCAAAGCCCCTTGCCGCATCCCGAAGATCAATCCCCAGAGGATCACCACGAAGGTCTGACCCGTGATCGGTACCGGTGTGAACGGCAGGTCCACGCGAACCTGAGTAGCCAGGGTGATCGCGGCCGCGCCGATGAACGGCATCACCACGGACAGGGGTGTTGGAAGGACCAGGGAGCGCGTAGCGGTTCGATGCAGCATGAGGATCTCGTAGTGATGAAGCGCTACAAAGATACGCGCTACTCCTTGAGCGCACCGGCGGTGAGTCCCTCGATGATGCGCTTCTGAAACACGGCGAACAGCACCAGGATCGGAATAGCCGAGATACTGGCACCGGCCATCAGGTGTCCCCAATCAATGGACTGTTTGCCCAGATAGAAGGCCAGGCCCACCGGCAGTGTGCGATGCGCTTCATCGTTGGTGAACAGGAACGGGAACAGAAACGAGTTCCAGTTGCTCAGGAAGGTGTAAATGGCCAGCACGGTCAGCACCGGACGCGCCAGTGGCATCACGATGCGGAACAGGATGTACCACTCCCCTGCTCCATCGATCCGCGCTGCATCTTCCATGTCGCTCGGCATGCCTTGCAGGTACTGCCGCACCAGAAAGATCCCGAAGGGTGTTACCAACCACGGCACGATCAGCGCCCAGTACGTATTGATCCATCCGAGTTGGGCCATCAGTCGGTACAGCGGGATCATGATCACCTGCTGTGGTACCATCAGTACACCAAGGACCGTTGCGAACAACAGGGTCGACCCTTGGAAGCGACGTCGGGCGAAGGCATAGCCGGTCCACAGACAGAAGACCACGTTCCCCGCGGTGACCACCAACGCCACCAGCGCCGAGTTGGCGAAGTAGATCAGGAAGTTGTCGGACCGCCAGGCATCGGCGTAGTTCATCCACGTGGTCGGGGCCTGCACCACCTGCCAGAAGGTGCCGAATTGTTCGGGGTTTTCCCGAAGGGACACGATCAGCATCCACGCCATCGGGAACACCATGCCGGCTGCGACCACCAGCAGGAGCACCAGGATCAGGGACCGCTTGAGCGCTGCCATCGTTACCGGTACAGACCGCGTTCAGCGATGTGATCGCGGACCGACTTGACCGTGAGGTAATTGATGCTCTTGCCTTCGCGGACGCGACGGCGGATCTCGGTGGACGAGATCTCGAGCAACGGGGCGTTGATCCACACGGGAGTCTTGCCGTCGATGGTCAACGTTTCCGTCGTGCGCCACTCCATCTCCGGCGTTAGCAGGAACGGCCGACGCACAACACACAGTTGGGCTTCGCGCAGGATCTCCTGCCAGGAATGCCACCGCACGAATTCGATGGCCTGGTCCGAACCGATCAGCAGCGACAGGTTCGCACCGGGATGTTGTTCGGCAAAGTGCCGGATGGTATCGATGGTGTAGGACACGCCACCCCGCTGGATCTCGACGTCGCTCACGCGAAACTTGTCGTGCTGCTGCGTGGCATCACGCACCATCGCCAGACGATCTTCTGCGGGCGCCAAGGCCAGGTCACCTTGTTTGAAGGGGCTTTGGGAGACCGGCACGAAGACGCATTGATCCAGTGCCATCTGATCGACGAATCGATCGGCAATGATCAAATGCGCGATATGGATCGGATTGAACGATCCGCCGATGATGCCGATGTTCACAACCCGCTTACGCCGATTGTTCAACCAGCGTGTCGGCCGTGGCACGGCGTCCGTGGACCACGTTGAGGGCAATGAACGAGCGCTCGGGCTTGCAGCGAGCTTCGAACTCCGGACGGAACTTCTCGATGAAGCCTTTCACCGGCCATGCGGCGGCGTCGCCCAGGGCGCAGATCGTGTTGCCTTCGATGTTGCTGGCCACGCTGTAGAGCAGGTCGATGTCCGACAGGGTGGCATCGCCGTTCTTGAAGCGCTTGAGCACCTTCTCCATCCATCCGCAACCTTCACGGCAGGGCGTGCACTGGCCGCAGGATTCGTGATGGTAGAAGTGGGCGATGCGAAGCGTAACGTCCACAATGTCCGTGTCTTCGTCCATCACCATGATACCGGCCGTGCCGATATGGGTGCCGAGCTTCTTGAGCGACTCTTCATCCATGCGGACGCCGTCGATCTCGTCGCCCCGTAGCGGCGGCATCGACGAGCCCCCTGGAATGATGGCCTTGATCTTCTTGCCACCGGGAACTCCGCCACAGACCTTGTCGATGATCTCGGTCAGCGGCGTGCCCGTTGGTAGTTCATAGACACCCGGCTTGTTCACGTGACCACTCACACCGAACAGGATGGTTCCGGCATGGCCGTCGGCACCGATCTTGGAATACTCCTCACCGCCCATGGTCATGATCGGCGGCACGGTGGCAATGGTCTCAACGTTGTTGATGGTGGTGGGCATGCCCCACAGACCCACGTTGGCCGGGAACGGCGGCTTGTATCGCGGATAGGCGCGGTCGCCTTCCAGCGAGTTCATCAGCGAGGTTTCTTCGCCGCAGATGTAGGCGCCGGCACCCTTGTGCACCACGATGTCGATCACGTAATCGTGATTGAACGTCTGCTTCATCCGCTCGCCCACATATCCGGCGGCATAGGCTTCGTCGACCGCCTTCTGCATCAAGTCCACCCACTTGTGATACTCACCGCGGATGTAGATGAAAGCCTTCGAGATGCCCATGGCGTAGCCGGCGATCAGGATGCCTTCGATCAGCTGATGGGGATTGGACTCAAAGATCTGCCGATCCTTGAACGAGCCCGGCTCGGATTCGTCGCCGTTGATGGCCAGGTACTTGGGCTTGTCGTTGCCCTTGGGCATGAAGCTCCACTTCAGTCCCGTCGGGAAGCAGGCGCCGCCGCGGCCGCGCAGGCCGGAGCGTTTCACTTCGTTGATCACCTCGTCGGACGTCATCCGAATGGACTTCCGATAGGCTTCGTAACCGCCATGCTTGACGTAGACGTCGATGTTGGCGAGGTTCTCGATCTGAGGCAGGACGAGGTGCGGTACGGTGTACATGCTCATAGTCTGCGATGGACGCTGGTAGGTTCTCGCAAATATAGGCAGGTTCGTCTGCTGGGGGAAGGGGGCTTAGTCGTGCAGCCCGAGGATCACGGCCAGCTTTTCGCGTGTGATCGGCTTCTCCACGTAGTCCCGCACGCCTTCGGTGCTGCGTGCTCGCTGCATGTCGCGATCGTCGGTGGACGAGCTGACCATGTAAATGTCGACGGGCTTGGCCAGGTCGGGACGCAAGGAACGGAAGGCATCCAGAAACTGCCACCCGTCCAGGAACGGCATGTTGATGTCCACGATCAGAATGTCCGGCAGTGCCTGGTCATCCAAGGCATGGTCCTGCAGGTATCCCAGTGCTTCTTCCCCATCCTTGAACCAGAGGAATCGGATGTCGGCATCCAACCGCTGCAACATCCGTTCCGTTGTGAACTGATAGATCCGGTCGTCGTCCACCAGGGCGATGGTCAGTTGCTTGCTCATTCGGCTTCCTCCGCACGATATCGGTGTAGGGATAACCGGAACGTGGTTCCCTGATTGGGAGCGGATTCCACATCGATCTCGCCGCCGAGCGACTCCACGATGGTCCGCACCATGAATAATCCCAGTCCCCTACCCGACGCTTGACGGTGGAATGTTGTTCCCAAACGGAACATGCGGTTGCCGTGTTTGGAAAGGTCGATGCCGACACCTGTGTCGCTGACTTCGATCACCGGCAGACCCTCGTGCAGCATGCTACGGACAGAAATGATGATCGGTGTACCCTGTTGGGCGAACCGCAGCGCGTTGGAGATCAGGTGGCGCAAGACGGTTTCGAGATAGACCCGCGGATAGTGTACCACCGGAACCTCGTCCGTGTCGATCTCCAGACTTGCCCCCAGGTCTTCGAACGTCTGCGCCAGCTGGGTTTTGATGCCGAGTACCACATCCCGCACGTAGATGGGTTCTACCTCCGGCGCAACGGTACGATGAACACGGATGGCGTTGCCGGCTTCGTCCAGCGTGCGGCGCAACAACTCTGCTGCCTCGCCCAATTTGCCAACCAGGCTCCTGGCTTCGTCGGCGTCCGTGGTATCGTCGAGCAGCGAAACGATCGACGCAATATTGGTGGCCGGTGCACGGAGCTGGTGCGACACCAGGTGTCCGAATTCCTCCAGGCGGTCGTTCTGTATCGTGAGTTCACGAACCAGTCTGGTAAGCTCGGACTCGCGCTGCTTGATCTCGGTGATATCCTGCGTGGCACCGTAGATCCTCTTGGGACCGACGCCGTCGAACGACACGGACATGAAGATGCGAACGTACCGTTTATGACCCTTGGCCGTTGTCATCGGAAGTTCAAGGGTTTGCGGTTCGTTGCTGGCAACCACCTGCTGCGCTACCGCTCGCATCCTGGCAAGGTCTTCCGGAGTGAAGAACGCTGCCAGACGATCATCTGTCGGCGTTAGGTCCGAACCGAACTCAAACGGTGCGTGCTGTTCGTCTACCTCATAGATCTGCCGCAATTCATCAGACCAGTACAACCTGCCGGAGTCGATCTCGGCATACCAGCCCCCTACCTTGGCCAGCACGTTGGTCATGTGGGCCAGGGTCTCCCGCTCCACCAAACGCTCGCGCAGCACGATCTGCTGCGTCACATCACGAAGGGTGGAGTGCAGCTCGATCACCTTGCCGACACTGTCCTTGACCGCAACGGTAAAGAGGACCACCCACCGGATCTCGCCGTCCGATCGCAGTATGCGCACGGTTACCGGCGGCACGCGATCGCCATGCAGGGTGGCATCCGTAAAGAGCGTGTGGACCCGTTCACGGTCGTTCTCGTGGATCCGATCCAGTAGGCTGGATTTGGAAAGTGTGGCTCCCTCACCAAAGATGGAACCGGCCGTGTGGCTGGCAAAGTGGATCGTACCCGACGGACCATGCAGGAGGATTACCTCCAACGGTTGATCCGTCAGGAAGTGATCAAGTCCTTTTGCGACCTCGGTCGTCCGATGCTGGAATGCTGCCACGGAACAAAGTTCACGCGTCCGTGCATCATGAACAATCGGTATAGCTACCGATATTTCAACGGGTTACGTGATTCTACGGCAAGACGACCGGTCGAGTTAATCGCGCTCCAGAACTACGGCAAGGCCCTGGCCAACGCCGATGCACAGGGCCGCAGCCCCATACCGCAGATCGCGGCGCTGCATCTCCCGGGCCAGGTGTCCCACGATCCGCGCTCCGCTCATGCCCAAGGGGTGCCCAATGGCGATGGCACCGCCGTTGACGTTCACGATCTCTTCGTCGAGTCCGAGTTCCCGCACACAGGCCAGCGACTGAGCGGCAAACGCTTCGTTGATCTCCACCAGCTGCAGATCGGCGACCCCGATGCCGGCGCGCTTCGTGGCCAGCCGGATCGCTCCAACCGGACCGATGCCCATGATGCGCGGATCCACGCCCACGGCGGCCGTGGCTACCACCTTGGCAAGGCATCGCCCACGGAGTTCGGGGTGATCGCTGAGGAATCGCTCGGATGCTACCAGCATGGCCGCGGCACCGTCATTCAAGCTCGAAGAATTGCCCGGCGTGACCGATCCTCCCTTGCGGAAGGCCGGCTTCAATCCGGCCAACTGCTCCAGCGTGGTCTCGCGCCGCGGTCCTTCGTCCTGCGCCACCACCAGCGGATCGCCTTTGCGCTGCGGGATCTCTACGGCCACGATCTCCTTGTCGAAGACCCCGGCATCCTGAGCCGCTACAGCGCGCTGATGCGAGCGCAACGCAAACGCATCCTGGTCCTGCCGAGAGATCTGGAATTGTTCAGCCACATTCTCAGCTGTCTCGCCCATCACTTCCAACGGGAACATCGCTTCCATCTTCGCATTCGGATACCGCCACCCGAGCGCCGTGTCGTAGGCCGTCAGATTGCCGAACTGCGCCTTGCCCGAAGCGTTCTTGGGCACACTGTATGGGGCTCTGGACATGCTCTCCACTCCACCGGCCACCAACAGATGATTCTCGCCGCTCTTGATGGCCCGCGTGGCCTGGATCACAGCTTCGAGGGACGACGCGCACAGCCGGTTCACGGTCACGCCCGGCACCGAATATGGCAGCCCGGCCAACAGACCAGCCATCCGAGCCACGTTGCGATTGTCCTCCCCGGCCTGATTGGCACAACCCAGGATCACGTCGTCGATCTTGGCCGGATCAACGCCGGTGCGTCCGACCAGTTCTCGGATCACATGAGCGGCCATGTCATCCGGGCGGACGTCGCTCAGAGCGCCTCCGTATTTACCAACAGGAGTGCGGATGGGGTCGATCAGATAAGAATTCATGAGCTGAGTACTGATGGGTGTGTGAGCGTAGCTGAAGTCGTCGTGAGCCACAAAGATCGTCAGTCCAGACGAACACATGGGCCAGTCTATAACTCCCTGATCACGTATCGCTGTTGCAAACCGTACATGATCTGTTCCAGATTTGATGACTTTGTTTGGCGCAAAAAGGCTTCCAGCGTAGACATGATCGTGTTTCCCTCTTGTGGAACAAAAGCCCATCCCACTACGCGGTCGTTGAGGATCATCATGTTATTCGTAAC
>JANJTN010000152.1 GCA_024711065.1 bacterium | reverse complement strand
GCCGACATGATCATCGCCAATCAGGCAGGCACACCCAACAGCGGGTTCGGTGGATCGATGAACACGATCACGCTGATCACGGCCGACGCCGAACCAGCCCCCTTCCCCCCAATGTCCAAACGTGCCTGTGCCGAAGTGATCCTGGATCGCATCGCTGCATTACGCTCCATGAAAGGGGCTCGGTAATGCTCTCGTTGAATAATGTCGAAGTCGACTTCGGCACCCGCCTGCTGTTCACGAACGTGTCGTTCATGATCCAGCGTGGCGATCGGATCGGTCTCGTTGGCCGCAACGGTGCCGGCAAGTCCACCCTGATGCACATCATGGCCGGCGAGCGCCAGCCCACCAAGGGCGAGGTGCATCGGCAGAGCGGATCCACGGTGGGATTGCTGAGTCAGGACCTGACCATCGACCTGAGCCATACGCTCCGCGAAACCGCTCTGCAGGCGTTCGCTGAACTGCTCAAGCTGCAGGACCGGATGGACGGATTCCAGCATCAGGTGAGCACGCGTACCGACTACGAGTCGGAGGAGTATCTGGAACTGATCCAGAAGCTCACGGATGCGCACGACCTCTTTGAGCGCAAGGGCGGGATGACGATGCACGCCGATATCGAGCGGGTGCTCACCGGTCTCGGATTCAATCCGGAGGAGCTGGACAATCCGATGACGGCCTTTTCAGGGGGCTGGCAGATGCGCGCCGAGCTCGGCCGCCTGTTGTTGTCGCGTCCGGACGTGCTCTTGCTGGACGAGCCCACCAACCACCTGGATATCGAATCCGTGCAGTGGCTCGAAGAATTCCTGGTGGACTACGACGGCGCCGTGATCGTGATCTCGCACGACCGGATGTTCCTGGACAACGTCACGAAGCGGACGATCGAGATCATGAAGTCGAAGATCTTCGACATCCCGGCTTCGTACTCCGATTTCGAAGAGATCCGTGCCGAGCGCATGGAACTCCAACGCGCAGCAGCGGCACGGCAGGCACGGGAGCGCGCTCGCGTGCAGAAGTTCATCGACCGGTTCCGGTACAAGGCTTCACTGGCTTCGCGCGCGCAGAGCCGGATCAAGCAACTGGCCAAGATGGAGTCCATCGAGGTTGATGAAACCGATACCCGGTCCATGCACTTCACCTTCCCGCCCGCTCCGCGGTCGGGACGGACCGTGGTGGACTGCATTCACGTCGTAAAGAACTACGGCGACAAGCATGTTCTCAAGGGACTCGATTTTGCTCTGGAGCGCGGCGAGAAAGTGGCCTTCATCGGCAAGAACGGCGAAGGCAAGACCACGCTGTCCAAGATCATCGGCGGGTTCGAAACTCCCACATCGGGCGAGATCCGCCTAGGCCACAACGTCTCCATCGGATTCTATGCTCAGCAGCAGGCCGACCTGCTTGGTGGGCACAACACCGTATACGAGGTCCTCGAACAGGCTGCGCCTCCGGAGATGCGCCCGCGTCTACGCTCCTTGTTGGGTGCCTTCCTGTTCAGCGGCGACGACGTGAACAAGAAGGTCGGCGTCCTCAGCGGCGGCGAGAAGAGTCGTCTGGCCCTGGCCCGGCTTCTCCTGCAGCCGTACAACCTGCTGATCCTGGACGAGCCGACGAACCACCTGGACATGCTGTCCAAGGAGGTTCTCAAGCAGTCGCTGTTGGAGTACGACGGTTCGATGATCGTTGTGAGTCACGACCGTGACTTCCTCGACGGACTCACCGACCGAGTACTGGCGTTCCGTCACGGCGGCATCACCGAGTATGAAGGCGACATCGACGACTATGTGAACTCCCTTCGGTCGAGCAGCGAGCAGCGAGCAGCGAGTAGCGAGCAGCGAGCCGCGGGTAACGAGCAGCGAGTAGCGAGCAGCGACCAGCGAGCAGCGAGTAGCGAGCAGCGAGTAGCGAGCCATCAGCAGCCAACGAGCAGAGAAGAACAGAAGGCGATCGCCAAAGAACGGAAGCGGCTCGAGAAACGCGTCGAGGACATCGAACGTCAGATCGGCGTGCAGGAGAAGACCATCAAGGAATGCGAGGAGATCCTGAGCGAGCCCGACCTGTATCAGGATCCCGTACGCCAGCACAAGACCACTACGCGGTATGAAACCGCCAAGGGGCTTGTGGTCTCTCTGATGGCGGAGTGGGAACAGATCCAGCAACAACTCGAACAGGCCAGCGCATGAAACGCCCCTTGATGATCTTGATGATCCTGATCACGGCCGTGTTTGCCGTTCAGGCTCAGATGGCCAAAGACGACCGTCGAACGATCTCGGTGACCGGTGAGGCGTTCGCCTTTTTCGCGCCTGATCGTGCGTCGATCTCCATCGGCGTGGAGACCGACGGGCGAACGGTTCTGGACGCCAAGTCGGCCAATGACCGTCAGCTCCAAGCCTTGATCAAGGCCATCAAAGGGGCGGGCGTTGCCGACAAGGACATTCGCACCAGCGGCCTGAACATCCAGCCGGTGTATGACTACAAGTCCGACGACCGACGCCTGATCAAGTACACGATGCGCAATCAGGTGGTGATCACGGTACAGGACCTCTCCAAGCTGGAGAGGATCCTGAACGACGGCCTGGCCAGCGGAGCCAACGTCCTGAACGGTGTGCAGTTCTACATCGAGGATGTGAACACCGTGAGTGACTCTCTGCGACTCGAAGCCGCCGAGGATGCTCGAACCAAGGCCGATGCTGTGGCCCGCACACTGGGTGCAACGGTCTTGCGCCCCATCTCGATCCAGGTCTCCTCCGGCGGCGGCTACCCTCAACCGATGTACAAGGGCATGCAGGACGAAATGCAGCGCATGTCCGTAGCCTCCTCTTCTACCACCGAAGTCTCTGCAGGTGAGATCCGCATTGACGCGACGGTGCACGTGATCTTCGAGATCGAGTAATCCTCTTCGCCCCTCACCCCTCGCCCTTCGCCCCTACGCCATGGTCAACGGAAAGAAAGTCGTCGTCGTGATGCCGGCCTACAACGCCGAGCAGACGCTGGAGCAGACGTATCGCGAGATCCCGATGGAGATCGTGGACGAGGTGATCCTGGTGGACGACCATTCACGTGACGAGACCACGGCGTTGGCGCACTCGTTGGGTATCCATCACGTGATCCGCCACGAACAGAACAAAGGCTACGGCGGCAACCAGAAGACCTGCTATCGCAAAGCCCTCGAGATCGGTGCCGACATCGTGATCATGGTGCACCCCGATTACCAGTACACGCCAAAGCTGATCCCCGTGATGGCCTGGATCATCGGCAACGACCTCTATCCGGTGGTGCTAGCCAGCCGCATTCTTGGGAAGGGGGCTTTGAAGGGCGGCATGCCGATGTACAAGTACATCGCCAACCGCTTCCTGACCCTGTTCCAGAACATCATGGTCAGCCAGAAACTGTCGGAGTACCACACCGGCTACCGCGCGTTTTCGCGGGACGTGCTGGAGACCATCAAACTGGACCAGAATTCGGACGACTTCGTGTTCGACAACCAGATGCTCTCCCAGATCATCATGGCCGACTTCGAGATCGCCGAGGTCACCTGCCCCACGAAGTACTTCCCCGAAGCCTCGTCGATCAACTTCAAGCGGTCGTCGATCTACGGCCTGGGCGTTCTCGGGACCTCCCTGCAGCACCGTCTGCACCGCTGGGGGCTGGTACGCAACCCGCGCTACTGATCGTTGCCGGGGAAGCTAGCTTGCCGGGTGACATTGAAGGGGCAGGTGAGGAATCGCCACTTCGTAAATTGCCCCCATGATCCTCACCGACAAACAGATCCTCGACTGCATCGAGAAGGGCTCGATCGTGATCGAGCCGTTCGATCCGAAGCGCCTCGGGTCCAACTCCTACGACGTCCATTTGGGCAAGACCCTGGCCACGTATAACGACGACGTGCTGGACGCTCGCAAGCACAACCAGATCACCACCTTCGAGATCCCGGAAGAGGGCTTCGTCCTGCAGCCCGACATGCTGTATCTGGGCGTGACCCACGAATACACCGAAACCCACGAACACGTGCCCTTCCTCGAAGGCAAATCGTCCGTCGGCCGTCTCGGCATCGATATTCACGCCACCGCCGGCAAGGGCGACGTGGGCTTCTGCAACTTCTGGACCCTCGAGATCAGCGTCAAAATGCCCGTGCGCGTTTACGCCGGCATGCCCATCGGACAGCTGATCTACTTCGAAGTGCGCGGCGACGTGCTGAACCCCTACAACAAGAAAGACTCCGCCAAGTACACCGAGCGCACGAACATTCCCGTTGAATCGATGATGTGGAAGAACACATGGTAAGGGGCTTGTTGCTCGTGGCAGTGTGTGCGAGCGTCCTTCTGGGATGCTCCCAGCAGGCGGACGACCAAACGGAGGGAACCGTGATCACCAACATCGAGCAGATGCGGACGGAGAAGGACAACTACTTCCGCTCCGGCGACCATAGCCCCCTTCCCGAGGAACAGCGCGATGCCTTCAAGGGTCTGCACTACTTCCCCGTCGACGACGCGTATGTGGTCGACGCACAGTTCACACCGCTGCAGGACAAGACCACATTCCAGATGGCCACAACCTCCAACGAGCCTCGTGATGCCGTCCGAGCCGGCCAGTTCACGTTCGTGCTGAACGGCACCGAGTGCACGCTAACGGCCTATCAGTTCGTCGGCAGCGACCACCCGACCTATTTCGTGCCCTTCATGGATGCTACCACCGGATCGGAGACCTACGGCACCGGCCGGTATCTCGACATCGAGATCTCGCAAGGGGCTACGTCGTACGTGATCGATTTTAACGAAGCCTACAATCCGTACTGCGCCTACAACGAGAACTACTCCTGCCCCGTCACGCCGTCCGAGAACACCCTGCCCGTTGCCGTCAAAGCCGGCGAGAAGTCCTGGGAGGCCCATTGACCGCTCGTGGCTCGGCGCTCGCGGCTCATGGCTCGTGGCTTGTCCTTCGTGGCTCGCTGCTCGCTGTTCTCGTACTCAGCCTAGGCGGCTGTCTGTTCGTGAAAGCGCCGGAACAGAAGGGACGTACCGGCGAAGACGCCGACCTGAGCCCCCTGCCCGAGATCAAGATGGGCGATGAGCTGGTTCGCAGCCAGGCCGGCGACATGATCTCCCTCCTGCCGGAAGGATGGCTGTTCCTCGATGCCAAGAACGATCTGTCCGAGGACATCATCTCCATCGCCGTCAATCCGGAGTACACGCTGAGTGCGGTCTTCTCCCATATTCCGAATGCCGCCACTACGGATGAAGCCGTCAAGACCGAGGGTCTCCTCGGACTGGCACGCACGGCCTACAACAAGCAGGCCCGAAACACGGCCGGTAGCGTCAAGCTGGTCGGCACCTACG
>JANJTN010000113.1 GCA_024711065.1 bacterium | reverse complement strand
CCCGCAGATCAAACGTCTGCTGGCCAAGATGCCCACCGAGCGTCAGACCCTGTTCTTCTCGGCCACGCTTCCGCCGGAGATCCGCGACCTGGCCGACAAGATCCTGCGCACGCCCACGCACGTAGCCGTTGCGCCGGTTTCCTCTACGGCTGAACGCGTGGAGCAGCGTCGATACGTTGTTGGCAAAGCCAGCAAACGCAAACTGCTCAAACACCTCATCGAAACGGAGATGCACGAGCAGGTGCTGGTCTTTGTCCGCACGAAGCGCGGCGCAGATCGTCTGGTGAAGGACCTGGATGCCGCCGGCATCTCGGCATCGGCACTCCATGGAGACAAAACGCAGTCGGCTCGCGAGAAAGCCCTTGGGTCGTTCAAGACCGGTCGCCTGAAGGTCCTCGTTGCTACCGACATCGCCTCCCGCGGCATCGATATCTCGCAATTGCCCTACGTGGTGAACTTCGACCTGCCGGATTCTCCGGAAACCTATGTGCACCGGATCGGTCGCACGGGCCGAGCCGGATTTGAAGGCATCGCCATCACCTTCTCGGCACCCGACGAAGCCTCCGAGGTAAAGGTGATCGAAAAACTGATCGGTCAGCAGATCCCGGTGATCCGCGAGCATCCGTATCTGCCGGGTTCGGCAGCCGCACGGGCGGACGATGATCGAGCCGCGGATATGCAAGCCCGTCACTCTCAACACGGATCCTCAGAGCGGTCGCGTTCCCCGCGGGCCAAGGCTACGGCCAGGCCGGAACCGCAGCGCAGCGCAACACATGGCAAGCCCCCTACTGCTGGATCGAGTAGATCCGGCGGATCTCGTCAGGGATCACAACGGCGCGGCCGGACTGGACGCTGATCATCGTATACTCCTGCCAGCCATCGGCACACAACTTGCCGGTGGCTTGGCGGAGGATCTCGAATTCCACGCGCACACCCTTCGGATACATCTCGCCGACTCGGGTGCGAACCACCGCCACATCGCCCATCACCAGCTCTCGCTTGTGTTCGATGTAGGTCTTGGTATTCACCCAACTAAAGCCCAGACGAAGGAACGCTTCCATGGCCATGCCGTAGCATCGCGCCATCTGGTCGTATCGTGCGGCCAGCACCAGATCCAGATACCGACTGTTGTGCACATGGGCATTCACATCGATGTCATCCGGTCGGATCACGATGTCGGTGCTGAACCAGCGGTAGTTCATCAGAAATAGAACCGCATGTCGAGCGTGCCCCCAAAGAACTGCACCGGACCAGAAGCAGATGCAACAGGCGCGTACTGATAGGATGCCTGCACACCCAGTCCGAACCCATCATCGCCGGTATAGCCGATCCTGAGATACACGTTCTTATACGATCCATCCTCCGAGTCGGCGATCGTAGGGTTCTCGCGGTACTCCACCCCTAGTGTTGTGCCCACAGGGAGCTCCACGATGGCATTCCAGTCCACACTGAACGCCAACAGCGCATCAAGGAGAAGGGCATACTCTCCATTCCGCACCTTGGGTTCTTCCACTCCCGCTGTGAGCGTCGCATACAGACCCATGGCACGATTGAACGTATGCGCTGCCGATACCATCCACGCCACATTCAAGGCCGGCTTCGTGTCGAACAGCTGGTTGTCCGAGGTTACCTTGCCACTGTCGATCACGCCTTCGGCCCAACGCTGAATGTCGATCGTGGTATACGATCCATTCTGTAACTCCAGCCCCGTGATCACTGACCACCGCTGGTCCTCATGGATTCGGATCTTCCAACCAAGGTCAACACCGGTGACGGTGTTCACGCCTTGACCCAGCAGCGAGGTAACAGAGGTCCCGAGCCGACCTAACAGCTGCGCTTCGAGGTAGACGGACAGCCAGGGCTTGATGGCTTGCTCGTGTCGAGCAGAGAAGCCAACCACCGCCAATTCTCCGACACTGGCATACACCGGCTGGCCGCCGATCGTAAAGAGTGGCAGGTCCAGACCGCTTGAGATGCCCGCGCCTACATTCAACGTGGTCATCGTTCGGATGAACGGCAGGGTGGTGGTAGCGATCGGAGAGAAGAGGTGGTCTCCCAGGCGGGGTCCCTGGATCGTGGCGCGGGTCTCTGCCCCCTGCACGACGGCTGACGGTGCTTCCGTGGTTTCCTGTGCCACACCGCGCCCGGCCGTGAGCGCGAGCAACAGCACCCAGATGTAGGTTCTCATGGTGCAAACCTCCACTCCACCGAGGCGCGGAACAGTAGACCACTCATGCGAATAACCGGTGCCTGATGAAACGTCTGCTGCTGATCGTCACTGATCAGATCGATCAGCCCCTGTTGGTATCGCGCCTCCAGGCACACACTCCATTGGTCGATCGGGATCCGGTAGCCACCGCCGAGGAACACAGAGACATCATAGTTCTGGATCACATTGTCGGGCTCGTACACACCGTCGAGTGTGTCGATCTCGATCTTCTGCAAGAGATGTGCCGCAGCTCCTGTAGTGAAGTACCAGCGTCGGGACGCGGAATACACGCGAATGCCAACGGGCAGCGACCAATACGCGGTATTCACGTACACGCTGTCGACCGTGGTGTCGGAAGGCGCCAGGGCCGTTCCGGTAGAGATCGTATGCTCCAAGGCTGACGAACGGAATTGTAGTCCCGGCTCAACCACAAGGCCCACATCATCACTCACATCGAGCTCCACATGGAGGTCGGCAAAAGCGGCGAATCGGGCCGCCCACGATGCATCCAACGGTGCATCACCGGAGATCCCGATGCGGCTAAGGCCGCCACCCAAGCCAAGCGTGACCTGCGCCACAGCTCCACCGGCAGGGAACACGAACGCCGCAATGATCAGCGCGACAAGCACGGTACGACTCATGTCCAAATCTACGAAAGCCCCCTGCCGTCGGGCTCCGTATATTTGGCCTTTCCGCACAGCACAACTGACCCCGATCCATGGCCGAGAACGAACAGCAAGAACGATCCCATTCCTCATCCGATGCCGGTGACGCCGCCAAGAAGCGGCGCCGACGACGTGGCAAACGGCGTCCTTCCGGTGAAGGGGGCTCATCAGCCGGCGCCGAGTCGGATGCACCGGAGTCGGCCGAACGTCCGCAAGCGGCGAGCGCTGACGGAGAGTCGGCAGACAGTGGCGACGGCCAGAAGCGAAGCCGCAACCGACGTCGCAAAAAGAAGCGTCCGGAGGACGGCGGTACGGCCGACGGTGAAGCCACCAGCGCCGCACCAGCAGACACTGCGGCTGAAGCCAAACCGGAGTCGTCGGAACGCCGAGGCCCTCGTGGACGACGCGAACCGAAGGGACGTCCGGAGAAGAAGGAACGCGCTCCACGCGGATCGGTACTCGATCGGCGCCGCACGCGTGGCGAGACCACCCTCGACTTTCCTGACGACGACGAGCCGATCGTACCGGCGGCGCCGGTGCCCGTGGCCACGTCCGTAGACGGATACGTAAAACAACTCCGCGGCTGGCAGCGCGAAGTGGTGATGTCGCTCCGAAGCATCGTCAAGAGCCAAGGTGGAGAGCTCGAAGAACAGATCTTGTGGTCACAGCCGGTGTACACGCTGAACGGACCCATCTGCTACATCAAAGCGTTCTCGGACCACGTGAACCTCGGATTCTGGCGCGGCAACGAGCTGGACGATCCGGCCGAGCGCTTGGTCGGGGATCTGCCTACCATGCGCCATGTGACCATTCGCCACGTGAACGAGGTCGACCGCGACCTCTTCGAAGGCTACGTGCGTCAGGCCGTGAAGCTGAACAAAGAAAAAGGCGACCCGACAGGCGTGTAAATGCACTCATGCACTCATGCACTAATTCGACAATGAGACTCATTGGTCATTAGTGCATCAGTGCATTAGTGCATCAGTGCATCAGTGCATCAGTGAATCAGTGCATCAGAGCATCAGAGCATCAGTGCATGAGTGCATCAGTGCATCAGTGCATCAGTGCATCAGTGCATTAGTGCATTAGTGCATCAGTGCATGAGTGCATCAGTGCATCAGCGCAGCGCGTCCTCCAGAGCCGTCCGAGCGTCTGTCTTGTCGTCTCGGTACTTCACGATCAGTGGTGTGCTGACCGAGAGTCCGTGTTGTCGTCCGAAGTCGGACGAGATCTGCCGAGCGCCGGCCACCACCACAGCCCCTTCCGGGATCTCGAGTGGTTGTGCCGCAGAGCTGCGGATCACGGTGCCGTTCACCAGATCGTACACGGGTGTTGAAGCGTTCAGGATCACACCGCTACCGAGCACGGCCCGTTTGCGGACCAACACGCCTTCGTACACGCCACAGTTGCCACCTACCAGTACGTCGTCTTCGATGATCACCGGCCGTGCTCCGGCCGGCTCCAGTACTCCGCCGATCTGAGCTGCTGCGCTGATGTGCACACGCTTGCCGATCTGGGCGCAGGTTCCCACCAGGGCGTGAGAGTCCACCATCGTGCCTTCGGCCACATACGCGCCAATGTTGATGTACATCGGCGGCATACAGATCACGCCGTGATCCACAAAAGCGCCGGTGCGGATCGTGGATCCGCCAGGGACCACGCGAACGCCATCGGACAGGGTAAGGGGCTTGGTCGGCAGGGTACTCTTGTCAAAGAATCGGAACTGCTCGTTCAAGGAGATGTCTTCGAGATGTCCTTGTCGGAACAGGACCAGAATGCCATGCTTGACCCACAGGTTCACGGTCCAGGTTCCATCCGGCTCCGGCTGTGCGGCACGGATCTCTCCGGCATTCAAGGAGCGAACGAATTCCTGGAGGACCACACTGACGTCGTCTACATAGTGCAGCTCCTGAGGAGGTACGGCATAGAGCTCTTCGATGCGTTGTTCAAGATTCATCGTGTCCTCCGCGCAGACGTGTTCTTCCGTTGGGGTTGAAAAGCCAGGTTCAGGATCTTGTAGATCAAACGGGCCGTGGTCAGATCCGGATGGGTCACATGCTTCACGGGAGCCAACTCCACCACATCCAGACCCACGATGCGACGGCCGGATCGCACCACTTCGCGTACCACCTCGATCGCTTCATGATACGTAAGGCCGTCGGGCTCCGGTGTACCCGTCGAGGGCATGATCGCCGGGTCCAGTGCATCCACATCGAACGTGATGTAGACGTCGTCCGTGAGCGTCGCCACGACCTGTTTGGCCCAATCACGTCCGTGATCGCCTTTGTGCAGTGCCGAAGCAAAGAAGGTGTTCACCTTGTTGGTACGAATGAACTCGCGCTCTTCTTTGCACAACGCCCGGATGCCGACCTGAGTGACGCGCTTGGGAGACATGAATTCGCAGACACGAGCCATGACGGAAGCGTGTGAGTAGGGCGACCCCTCGTACTCCGCCCGCAGATCGGAGTGCGCATCGAACTGCAGCACGCTCATTTTGGGATAGGCCTTCACGTGCGCACGGATCGGTGCCGCACTGATCGTGTGTTCGCCGCCGAGGGTGACCACGAACTTCTCAGCAGTGATCAGATCGCTAACCTCTCGCTCGATCACGTCGAGCGCTTTGGCGTCGACCTTCTTTCCAAAACTCAGCGGCTTCTGCGTAGCAATGCCCACATCGAAGCAGAGCTCGCGATCCGTCTCGTCGTCATAGAACTCCACATAGGCACTGGCTTCGATGATCGCCTTAGGGCCATGCTTGGTGCCACCGCCATAGCTCACGGTGTGTTCATACGGTGCCTGAACGATCGTGATCGCAGAGGAATCCGGAGAGCTGTACTTTTTGTCGATCGAAAGGAAGTTCTTCATGAGGGCGAGGGGTTAGGGGCGAAGGGTTAGGGGCGAGGGGTTAGGGGTTAGGGGCGAAGGGTTAAGGGCGAAGGGTGAGGGGCTAGGGCGGGA
>JANJTN010000098.1 GCA_024711065.1 bacterium | reverse complement strand
CGATGCGGCCACGCGGTGTGCGCTGCACAAAACCCTGCTGGATCAGAAAGGGCTCGTACACTTCTTCGAGTGTGCCGGCGTCTTCGCCGACGCTAACGGCGATGGTGGTCAGGCCCACCGGTCCGCCGCCGAACTTCTCGATGATGGTCGCGATGATGCGGGTGTCCATGTCGTCCAGACCGTATTCGTCTACGTCCAGCGCGCGAAGTGCGAGCTGAGCGATCGCGAGGTCGATGACACCCGTACCCTTGACCTCGGCAAAGTCTCGGGTGCGGCGCAGCAACCGGTTGGCGATCCGAGGCGTGCCGCGAGAGCGGCGGGCGATCTCCATGGCCCCCTTCGGATCGAGTGCAGCACCAAGGATCCCTGCCGAGCGGGTGACCACGCGAGCCAGATCGTCGGGTCCGTAGTAGTCTAGGCGGTTGCTGATGCCGAAGCGCGACCGTAGAGGAGCCGTAAGCAGGCCTTGTCGGGTGGTAGCGCCCACAAGGGTAAAGCGCGGGATCGTGAGCTGCACGGACCGGGCAGCCGGACCCGAGTCGATCATGATGTCGAGCCGGAAGTCTTCCATGGCCGAGTAGAGGTATTCCTCCACCACCGGTGTCAGCCGGTGGATCTCGTCGATGAACAGGATGTCGCCTTCGTCCAGGCTGGTGAGCAGTCCGGCCAGGTCGCCGGGCTTTTCCAGGACGGGACCACTGGACAGGACCAGTTTGGCGCCCATCTCGCGGGCGATGATGTGCGAGAGCGTGGTCTTGCCCAGGCCGGGCGGACCGGTAAGCAGGACGTGGTCCAGGGATTCGCGACGGTTGCGTGCAGCGGCGATAAAGATCCGCAGGTTCTCCACGATCTTGGCCTGGCCGGTGAACTCGGCAAAGGTGGGTGGACGCAGCGCAGCATCGGCATCATCGTCCTGCCGCTGCACTCGAGTGTTGTCGTTGTGTCGATCCACCACTTACCGTCCGGATTGATAAATGTTGCTGGCTCCTACGGACACGATGGCGTCGTATCCGCCATAGTCCTGCACACTGTAATAGGTGAATGCAATGTAGGAGTTGCTGGCCGAAGCCGTATTGCCTTCCCACTCCTCGTAGCTCAGGTCCGTGGGTTCGCCGGTGTCGGCGTTCAGGCGTCCGGTGGCGTACAGGTAGTTGTGACGTCCCCGCCGCACCCACTGCCGAAGACGATAGCGGGCGATCTCCTCGTCGAACCACATCATCCACGACCGGTCGGGCGCCCAATTGTTGAACGAGCCCGAGACGAACACGTCGGCTTCCGACGGTTGCCCAGGGGCGGGGTCGAGCACGAATTCCAGTGGCACGTACTCGTCGTTCACACTGCTGACCATGGTGGTGATCATGGCTCCATCGTTGGCGCGCTCCAGGAACATCCCGTTACGGCGCTGGTCGGAAAGCGGCATCCGCACCGGCTGCCCCGTACTGGGATAGACGGCCAGATTCGTAAGGTCCAGCACGCGGTACTCGTTCTGCGCCGGTATGCGAGACACGCGAAAGATCTTGCCGACCGGGAAGATGCCCTGGATAGCCGTGCCAACACCGTAGGGATTGCCGGCACCGGAATAGCGGTTGCTGACCACGAAGGGCTCGTGCCAGCGGTGGTTGCGGTAGAACACACAGGTGTGCATCAGACCATCCATCAGATTGGAGGTCGGAGCATCCACGATGGCTTCCAGCGTAAGTGCCGTAGAGCTCACGCGCGCTTGCGGCTCATAAAAATCCGTCATGAAGTTGAACCGCGTCAGCGCCAGAGGGTCCACCACAAAGATCCGCGACTCGCCCAGCAGGCGGTCGCCGTCCATGTCGTAGAACTTCACCTTCCAATTGCCGCTGAATCGCAGCTCCAGCTGGGGGTTGGGGATCTGCAGCTTGCCGCGGTACGTGTAGTACCGTGACCGTTGCGGTGCCACGGACCAGTCGATCAGTGTGGTGCGCTGCATCACGTCGTTCAGGAACGCATTCTGATCATCGGTCCAATCGGCATTGCAATGCGTGATCCGCGCATAGACATTGGGAATGGTGCCGGCGGCAATATCGAACTCCACCGTAGCGAACGCCGAGCCGATGGTCTGCGGATCGTTGACCTTGTTGAGCAGGATCACCGGCGGCGCTTGCTCGTTGGTGCCGCCATAGGCACGGATGAAGCGGATGCGGGGAACGTCCACATCGGCCGGGACCTCCGTGTACGACGTCTGGTCCTGAGCCTGGATCGCCGTAGCGATCAGGCCGGCAAGTGCCACCCACAGCCAACGGGTCATCCGCCGCGCTCCTCAAGGGCTTTACGTGCTTTCAAACGCACTTCCCTACGGATGGCGGCCTCTTCGTACCGACGCTTCTCGATGTCCGTTTCCGGAATGATCGGCGGTGCGGGAAGGGGCTTGCCATACTGGTCGATCGCGACGAAGGTCAGGAAGGCACTGGACGTGTGTGCGCGCGAGCCGTGCAGTGGATCTTCGCGTTCCACCTCCACCTGGATCTCCATCGACGTGCGAAAGGCGCGCGTGACCACGGCATGGATGTGCACCACGTGACCGAGTTTGATCGGTTCATGGAACGAGATCTCGTCCACCGACGCCGTTACGCACACCTTGCCGGAGTGACGCTGTGCGGCCAGGGCTGCGGCGATGTCGACCCAGTGCATCAACCGGCCCCCTAACAGATTGCCGAGTTGATTGGTGTCGTTTGGGAGCACGAGCTCCGTCATGATGACCTCGCTGTGCGAGGCGGGTTTGCCGGTCATGGCAGGTTCCTTTCCATGGCGTCGACCTGATCCTTCATCGTAGGCTCGGTCACGGTCCGTCGGTACAGAGCTACGGCTTCGCGGGCTTCGTCGATCCGAGCCAGTTCGTAGAGCATGCGGAGTTTGCCGACGACCGCTTGCTCGTAGTATTTGGAGTCGGGGTACTCGGTGATGGCGAGATCGAAATACACGATAGCGGCCTTGCGGCTGCCCGTTTTCTCATAATGCTCGGCCACCACCATGTAGCGTTCGGCCAGCATGTCGCGCAACGTGCGGATCTTTTCGAGCGCTGCCAGGGCCAGCGAGTCCTGGGCGTACACGTTCTGGAATTCCGTGTAGGCAGCAATGGCCTTCTTGGTGTACTCCTGATCACGGTCGGCCGGCAGCATCATCTCTTCGTAGCACTCGGCCACCTTGTACATCGCTTCCTTGGCCCTGGGGCTGGTCGGGAAGCTGCGGCGCACCACGGAGTAGTTGTAGGCGGCCAGGACGAACTCGCCACGACGGTAATTGATCTCGGCAACGTAGAATTGGGCTTCAGAAGCGTACTGACTGGTGGGGTACTGCAACTTGATCACATCGAACTTGGCCAGAGCCTCGTTCCAGTCGCCATCCTCGTACGCTTCCTTCGCCTCGGCGAAGATCTCGTCTACGGTTCGCTTGGCCTGCGGTGTGTCGGTTCCGGCACAGCCGATCAGGATGGCCAGCAGGATCAAAAGCAGGGAATGGTGAAGGGGGCGTGGCATAAGCGACAAAGATAACGGTTCACGCCGCGCTGTCGTGGATAGCCCCTTTCAATATCCCAGATTCATCAGCTGATTACGATCGTTTCGCCAGTCCGTGCGGACCTTGACGAACAGCTCCAGGAAGATGCCGTGCCCAAGATGCTCCTCGATCTTGCGGCGGGCATCGATGCCGATCTGTTTGAGGGCTTCGCCCTTGCGCCCGATCAGGATGGCCTTCTGCGTGTCTCGTTCCACCGTGATATCGGCCGTGATGTGCCATTTGCCGTCCTCGTTCTCGGCAAATTCCACCACCTGCACGTCGGTGGCGTAGGGGATCTCTTCGCGATAGGCGTGAAAAATCGACTCGCGGATCAGCTCGGCCACAAAGAATCGCTGCGGCAGGGTGCTCAACTGGTCCGGGTCGTACACGAAGTCGCCTTCGGGAGCCAGTTCACTCAGCACCTGCAGCAACGCATCCACTTCCTTGTTCTCCCTGGCGCTCACGGCCACCGACCGATCGAACAGGCCGGAGAGTCGGGCCTCTTCGATCAGCGGCAACGCCCGTTTCGGGTCCTTGAGGGCATCCATCTTGTTCACCACGAGCACGAGATGGGCTTCGCCGGACTCTTTCAGCGGACGGATCAGGCGCTCGATCATCGGGTCCATGATGGTGCCGCGCTCCACAGCTTTCACCACGTCTACGATCACGCAGATGATCTCGCACTCGGCCAGCGTCTCCGTCACATAGCCCATCATGGCCGACTGCATGCGATACCGCGGCTTGAGCACACCCGGCGTGTCCATGAAGATCAGCTGGGTGTCCTGTTCGGTCCAGATCCCCAGGATCCGCCGCCGCGTGGTCTGTGGTTTCGGGGTCACGATGCTCAGATGTTCGCCGAGCATCGCGTTCAACAGCGTGGACTTGCCGGCGTTGGGCCGACCGATGATCGCCACATTGGCACAACGCGTCATGCCGCGCTCGGTTCCTTGGTGGCCACTTCAAAGGTGACCTCCGGATGTTGATCCACGTAGACGCGCTCGCGATCGAGAATGTCTCGCACGGCGGGCTTGACGAATTGGTCTTCCTCGATCCCGATCTTTACCAGCGCGCGCGCCAGGATCACGGCGGCGGCTTCCAGCGGCATCGAACGGTTGATCAGGATCAGACGCTGGTCTCGCACCACGCAGGCACCGCCACGGAAATGGCCGGTCTCACGGCGAACGGAATAGTCGGCTCGTTTGGCAAGGTCGATCAGGGCTTCAAGAAGCTTGTCGGCTTTCATGCAGTGGGTTCCAATGGGGTAAGGGGCTCTGGTCGGCGCAACGGCTGCCAGACCAGCAGCAGCAACACCGTGGCCGCGATCAACAGGGTCAGCCCCGAGATCACGCTGGCCAGAACGGCTGTCATGCGCTGCAAAAATAGCGTGCGGACATCTTCGGGCGAGGCCAGAGCCAGACCGGTGGAGGCATCAAAGAGTCCCCACAGCTCGATATCCTGCAGGATCACCCATACTTGACCGGGGATCGTGAGCACCATCAGGATACTGCACATCACGATCCAGCCGTTCCGCTTCCAGTCGCGCATGGACAGCAGGAAGGCCCCGGTCCCGCCGATCACGGTGGCGGCATACGACCAGCCGGCCCAGCCGCCCAGCAACGTATAGAGCCACACGGTATGTACCAGCATGGCTTCGGACTGTGCGTCCTTCAGGGTAGTGGTGCCGGGAACGAAGGCATCAAAGCCAATGGCCATGCGAGCCAGGCTGGTGCCCAGCCAGATCACACCGCCAACGGCGAACAACGATAGAAAGACCTTGAGCAGCGGACGGAACGGCAAAGGGATCATGCGTTACTGGGCAGGAGCATCGGTGATACGATAACTGATCTGTGTCAGCCACTTCGTCGAGTCCGGCTCGACCTGCGGATCGGTCACGTACACCTCCCAGGGCGACGCACCAAGGATCTTGCCATGCTCTAGCGCCCACGCGGCGAGCGCGGTGTGGGCATGCTCGGACTGTTCGTAGGGGCCATAGTAGTACGCCGTAACGATGGGGCCACCGGCGAACTGGATGCCGCGGATCGCCGTGGTGCCGGCATCCTTGCGGGCGATCGGGATCGCTGCCTCTACATCGGCCGTGCCCTTGCCGTCTACCGGCCAGGCATGATACACGGCTAACGGTGGCGCTGCCATGTCCAGATCCCGTTCGTTCATGTAGCGCACGATCGCGGCATAGTTGCGGGCAAGCATCTCGCCGATCTGTTCGGCCTGAATGGTCTCACGGACAGACAGCATGTGGAAGGGGGCTGCCACGGTCTCCTCGATCTTGTCGATCCGCCACATCGGCCGATCCTTGATGATCCTTTGAAGTTTGGCAAGCCCCTTTTCAAAATCCGATCCTACCCACGGTTCCATCATCAATCCAAAGTATCGGCCGTACGGTCCGGCACCCAGGTCCGAATCGAGCGTCCAGGTAACCCTCGTGCCGCCGTCCTCCTCGTCCAATTCCAGCGTAGCAATGGAAGGATCCATCTCGCCGAAGACCAGGTCGATGACCACTTTGGCGTTCTCTTCCAGAAGCTTGATCTCCCAGCGTCCAACACCCAGGCCTTCCTCACTCTTCCACGTAAAACCGGCCCCTTCGCCGGTTGCCGGGCCAAAGTAGGAGATCTCCATGGCCGTGTCCATTTCCATCCACGGAGACCAGGTGTTGAATGCCCGTGGGGAAGTCAGGATCTGGTAGATCGCCGAGGCCGGAGCGTTGATCACGATGGAGCGTTCCACATGGGAATGCCGAGGCAGCAGAAAGCCCGCTACCGAAACCAAAACGACCAGTCCGACGATGATGAACAGAATGTTCTTCAGCGTCTTGTTCACGCAACCTCCTCAAACCACAGTGCAGATGGAAGCCTCAATATAGGGGCAACACGTCTGCATACACGATTCGGCGGTCGAACTCCAGCTTCACCGGATCGTTGCCGTAGGGGGCTGACTTGGGACCCAGGCTGGTCTCGCGGTCCTTGGGCTCCAACGGGTCGGAGAAGAACTGCTCGTACTCCTTGATCACCACGCGGTAGTTGGTTCCGTCCACACTGGTCGGCACCTTCAGCAGGCCGCCCCATACACCGGCGGCCGGAAGACGGTCGATGCGTTGTGTTACCACCGGTTCCCATCCCAGATCTTCCGAACCGGCACCTGCTGAACGCTTCTCGATGGTCACTTCCATCTCGCTGCCGGTCTGGCCGGTAGCATTCGTGCGATAGGTGTGACCCACCACTTGTACGGTCACCGAGGTGCGGTCGGATTCCACTCGCACGGTGGCCTCGCGGTCGGGAGCGAGCTGACAGAACTCGGACTGCGACACGCGCGAACAATACACGTCGTCGCCGGTGTTGTCCGACCACGACTTCGGCTGCAAGCGCACCAGTCCAAGGCGAACGAACGGGTAGTAAGATTCGCCCGGGTTCAGTTCCAGATCGCAGTACCAGAGCTGGCGCTCGGCGTCGAACTTGGGCTCGTACCCGATCACGGTAAAGCGCTGCGACTTGGGCACCTCTTCGAGCGACACGTTGCTCATCACGATGGCCGGCTCGCGGAAGTTGGCAGGCTTGGGCGAGTTGTCCGATGGTGTGGGAGCCGACAACCAGATGGGGTCCAGACCCCACTGCGTTACATAGGGGAGCAGTGTCTCAGGAATGTCCACCTTCGAGCCCGCCAGCAGGTTCATAGCGCCCTGCATCTGACCGACGCTCTGGCCAGCCCCTTTCTGATACATGGTCTTGCCTTGCAGACCTTTCACGCCGCCCTTGGTGTTACCATCTCCCGATCCGGATGGCGTGAATTTCTCGGTGGAGTAGAGTACGATCCCCACCAGTTCGCCATTGCCGGAGGAATACCAGGGGCGTTCCATGTACACCCGCAGACCGCCACCCAGGCGGGTGCTCTTTACGGTGGTGCCGTCGAACGTCTTGGCATCTTCCAGCCAGCGGAAGGAGGGGACGATGTAGAGCAGCTTGACGGCGTCCGGACGCTTGCTGTTCAGCACATCCAGTTCTTTGCCGATGCCCTTGCGGGTCAGGTTGTTCTTGTCGTTGCGGATCGCTGCCGGCATGTGCTCACGGAACCGCGTGGTAGCCAGCGGCACGTACGTCACGGCGCGATACTTGGTGTCGCCAAACTCCTGCACCTTTTTGTGAGACAGTTTGTCCGTGGTGCGTTGTTCGCAATGCTGCTCATAGAAATACGCGCTCTGCTGCAGCAGCTCCGGTGCGGGCTTCTGCAGATTGTCCACCCACATTGGCCACTCGGCGAACATGTCGATCTTCTGCGTGGAGCGGGCATCGACGTACGTGTTCGTGAGCGAGATCTCGGCATTGGTGTCGCCCTTGCCGCGGCGGGTTACGCTGCCGGTCTTCACTTCGGGTTTCTTCAGCGGTTTCTGCGTAGCGTGCACCAGACGCAGCGTCCGGCTCGGCGAAACCAGCCAGCTCAGTCCGCGCGCGGCGGCCTTGAGCTTGGTGCCGGTCTGGCCGCCGTCGGTCAGCGTCTTCTTGTGTCCGTGAATGTTCAGGTTGGCATCGGCTTCGGACTGGTCGGCTCCAAGCCCGGAGCTGAACGTGATCCACGCTTGCTCGCCTTTGGGCAGGAAGATCGTGAGCGTGCGCGAGCCGCTGTCCCAGGAAGGCGCAGACGTGCCTTCGGCCAACTTGAGCAGGATGGACGAAGGCGACTTGAACGTTGGATTGGCGGTAGATGGGGACGACGTGTCGTCGTCGAACGCGATCGTGACCACGCCGCCATTGGCAGCAACGGTCGCCATCGTCTCGCCATTCAGCGTGATCTCTTTCAGCTGCCCGGCCGTCATGCCCGGCACGTTATTCAGCGTAAGCGTGCGCGCCAGCGGATCGGTGAGGTACGGCGTGTCGGCTGATCCCGACTCCACCAGTGGATACCGGATCGCGGTCTTGGCTTTTTCGGGATCGGCAGGGGGCTTGTTGTTCGTAGCCTCGGGGATCAGATCGCCACCGTAGGTGCGCGTGTACCAGCGCGACGGGAGGTCGGCCGACTTGCTCTTGATGGTGTTATACATGCCGGCATCGCCGGCCATCGGACCCACGGCTGTGGTATCGAACAGGCCATGACGCTCCAGCACCTGCTGTGCTGCCAGCGGCGGGAAGACGTGGCGTTCGTTGATCTCGGTGGTGGGCACCTCAACGCTGTCGTCCTCATCGGCGTTGTAGTTGCGGATCACCATCAGCTCGATCGACTCGCCTTCCACCGGATGCTTGCGCAGGGCCAGCGTGGGAGACACGATCGGATCCCAGCGCAGATACCGGATCAGCTCCGTAGCACAGGAGAAATCCGTGGGATTCAGTTCGTCGTACTGCGGTCCGTTGCCGGCAATGTCTACCGTGCGCGCACGCAGCCGGTACGACCGACCGTACCGCAGGCGTGGTAGCGACTTGGGAACGATCGACACAGCGGTCTCTACCTGATACTCGAAATCCGGCGGTGGCGACTGCTTGCTGTTCGGCGCGGCCAGTTCGTCTTCGGTACCGATGTAATTGCCGATCGGCGGAGCTACCAGCGACCAGCCTTCCCATTGCGCCACGGTCTCGTGGGCGTAGAGTTGGCGGGCGTCGGATTCGTCGTCGCTTTCGGGCGGACGCGTAGCGCCCATCGTGAGTACGCCCTCTTCGTCCTGCACGCTAATGCCCGTGGTCTTGAGCGACCCTGACGCTAGTGGGAACGTATAGGTGGCGTTCCGACGCATGAGCGACTGCCAGTTCTTGGCGGTGTCGTCGTACACATCCAGTCGGTATCCGCGCAGAAGATCGTCGGCATACAGCGTGATCTCCTGATTGTTCTGCGCGCGGTTCCAGTTGGCGGCCGAGCGCACCAGCAGTTTGGCAAGCTTGAGCCCACGATCCACGCGCACCAGCTGAAGCCCCGTTCCACGGATCGAAGGGGGCTCGCCATCGTCCTTGTTGGCATCCACGGTGCCCTTGGTGATCATCGTCCGACGCTGAATGGCGCGCGTGAAGTTCAAGGTCTTCATGGCCACGGTATCCACGTCCACCTGGATCACGTCGTAGTTGGTGTCGTCGTTCAGGCACAACACCGGTCCCACGATCTCGGAGTTGGCATCCGGACGCGGCAGGAACTGCCAGTAGGCGGCGTCGCCCGAAGTGTCCAGGCGATAGGCCGTCCACGGCGTAAGGGTCTTGGTGGTGATCGAACCCGATGGCCAGGTGATCTTGCAGCGGATGCGTCCGTTGGCGGCCATACCGCCCGGCAGCACGAATTCCACGTGGCGTACCAGGCCGAGTTGGCGCAGCATCACCGGATACTCGCGCATCACAGACAGGATCTGATGAAAGTCGAACTTGGGTCGCGTTGGCTTGGCACGGCTCACGCGATTGGCGCGCTTGGGGTTCTTGCCGTCGTCTACGGCAAAGGAGCGCGACGAATGGAACAGCTCTACCATTTCCAGGCTGCCGATCTTGGACTGCACGTCCACCGGCTTGTACATCATGGCCTGCGGCGTAGGGATCTGCGCTACCTTCATGTCGCCGATCTGCTTGGTCGGCGTTTTGATGTTCAGCGACGTCTTGCGTACCAGGTTGGCAGACGACGTACGCCCTTTGGTCTGCCAGGAGCGCTTCACGCTGCGGACCTTCTCGTCCTCGGCTTCGTTCGGCGTGATATCCTGCAGCGCTTGCAGCAGCTTGGGCAAGGCCTGGGCTTTCTTCTGCTGGCTCTTCGGATCCACGTCGTCCAGATCGAACTTCAGCGTTGGCTTTTCGCCCTCGAAACCGTTAAGCAGCAGGCTATAGGTGGCCTGCATGGTCTGAAGGACATTCTTGACCGGGAAGGACAGGATCTGATAATCCGTGAACGGCACGTATTCGAATGGGCGTACCAGGGTCGATGGCGGGAACACGGCCTGCCATACCGCACTGTCGGGCTGATCATCCTTGGGCGTGAGAGCATTGGCTGCCACCACGGTGCCATCGATATCGAGGGCAATGCCGACCGTAGCAAGTTTGGCGGGCCAGTTCACCCAGTCGGGATAGGCGTTCAGTTGTTTGTTGGCGGTATTCACTTCCTGAAGGCGCGGCGTAATGCAGACGGCGACCGAGAGGATCGTATCGCCATTGCGCTGTTCCACGTCGTACGGGACCGCCATCCATTGGAGTTCTTGTGAAGGCATCGTAGTTCCTCGGGGATCAGGCAAACGCGTTACAGTACTCTTCCCACATCGAAGGCTGCGGGAGCATATCAGTGAACGTGGGGTCGGAATCGCTACCCTTGAGCTGGCGTTCGACGGTTACGCCAACGCTGAAGCTCACGAACAGGATCTCGATCTCGATCTCGATGGTGGCCGTGCCAAAGACCTTGCCGTTATCCTGCCAGGTGAGCTTGAGCTCGAACAGCAGCGACACGCGGATCAGGCCCAGGATGGACAGGTTGCCGGTTAGACGGAAGTAGCCTTCCAGCATGGACTGGCTCACGAGCTCGCCCTCGATCTCGACCTGTTCCATCTTGTAATAGATGCCGGCCATCACACTGGCTCCGCCGGACGCCACACCGCAGTCGAAGGCAAAGTTGCCGCCGAATTCGAAGGCGGCTTCCAGCATGCGAACGCCCTTCGGCGTGATCTCGATACCGAAGAAGCCCCCTCCGCCAAAGACCATGATCGACAGGCGGAACGGGTTGTCTCGGGTGCAGAACGCGAAGTAGGCCGAGAAGGCGCGTCCATCGAACGGCACGGTCAGGCTCATCAGGAAGGACATGTTCATCAGCGAGAACACGCCTACCGTCACGTTCGGCAACGTGATGGTCATCGAAGCCGTGATGCCCTTGGGTTGGACGTCGAAGCCGAAGCTGAAACCAACACCGCCGCCGCCACCGCCACCGCCGCTCGGGATCAGGTCCTTGAGCTTGTTCACAAAGGTCAGTGGTCCGGCGAAAGCAACCTCTTCGATGTCGGGATCGATGGATGGTTTTTCACCCACCTTGGCCGACAGCGAAATGCGGTTGAACTTGATGATCAGGAACTGCGCTGCACCGGTACCGATCAGGTTCACGACAAAGTTGGACAGTGAACCATACAGGTGGATCTCCGGCGGATCCAGATTGAGCTTCTTCTTGATCTCGGCCTTCAGGTACAGGATGGCCTTTTCGCGGTCCTTGGTGGTTCCCGGATACATCGGCACCAGCAGATCGCCGGGAGTGCTCTTGATCTCGGTCTGCCACTCATAGGACAGCGCCAGACCCTTCTTGAGCGACTCCAGGGCGTCGGTCACCTGCGTATACCGCTTGTACGCCTCGTTGCCGGCTTCCTTCAGCGGAAGGATGGCTTTCTCGACCTCGCTCTTGAGTTCGTTCACTTTGTCGTCTACGCGCTTCTTCCACTCACGCAGCTTGTTGTCCAGCTCCTGCTTAGCCCCCTTCACCTCGTTCAGGATGTCCTGCTTGATCGCATTGATCTCGTCGGTCACCTTGTCGATCTCGGCTTCGAGGCGCTCCTTGGCGGCCTTCACTTCGGAGGCCACCTGGTTGATCTCGGCATCGAGTTGTTTGGCGGCCGAGCGAACGGCTTCGTTCTGGCTGATCTTGTCGACCAGTTCGTTGGCGATCTCGTTCTTGCTGGCGGCTTCCTTGATGGAGTCCGTTACGCCAAAGTCGTCCTTCTTGTCCAGCCCCGGCATCTTGTCGGCATTGCTCAGCACGTCCTGCAGGAAGTCCAGCACATCCTGCAGCGTGATGTCGCCCAGGATCTTGGTGTTCAGCAGGTCGGCGAAGTACTGCATCGGATCGAAGTTGCCGGCAGCGATCACGGCGTTCTCCACCTTGGCGGCCAGTGCCTGGATCTTGTCGACTTCGTTTTCGATGGTCTCGGCGATCTTGAAGTCGCCGGGGATCGGACCCATCAACCGCGACAGTGCGCCGATGTCGATGGACGGTGCGGCCAGACCGCCCGACTTGTCGGACTGGCTATTGAAGTTCATGCCAAGGGGCTGCAACAGGTTCAGGTAGATCTGGGCGGTGTTCTTCAAGCTGTCCAGATTGTCCTTGGTGGCCTGTGCTCCCTTGGCAAGGGCGGCACCTTTTTCGAAGGCGTGGCGCAGGTAGGGAAGGAAGTACTCCACCTCGCGAGGGGAGTCCGTACCGATGAGCTCGTTCACTTTTTCGATGCTGACGGTAGACTTCTGCATCGAGGGGAAGAAGCGCGGCGTGTTGGGCGCAACGGTGTTGGAATAGTAGCCCGTGATCAGGAAGTCCTGCGTAGGCATGGCCGTATCGCCCCGCTTGACCGAAGGAGCGAAGGCGATCTGCTGACCGCCCATGGCCAGCGTACGCAGAGTCTTGACACTGTTGTTCTTGCGATAGCCGTTGTTGATCCAGTTTTCCAGGTGATTCGCCGCTGCATCGCCGTTAGCGATGAATGTGAGTGGAGCCGAGAACTGCACGTCGTTGTTGTCCCAGT
>JANJTN010000073.1 GCA_024711065.1 bacterium | reverse complement strand
GATCGATCTTGTCGGCCACCTGCGCATGCAGCTCCGGGGCCTTGCTCCAGTGCGAGCCGGCCTTGTCGTGATGGACCGTGTGATAGCCGTTGTTGAACAGCAGCTTGTTCAGGAAGCCGGTGAAGTTGCGGGAGTGGTTGTAAACGGACTCCTCGTCGGCATGCACGTGCTGCACATAGTTGAAGACCAGCACCGCGAATAGGCCAACCTGTTGTGGGATGATCACATACAGGAACGCCTTTTGCCAGTCGAGGATCAGAAACACGGCCCACCAGACGAGCAGCGCGATGTACTGTCCGGCGGCAAGCCAGAACTTGCTGCGGTTTCCTCGCCAGAGGTTCTTCAGGTAGTCGCGGATCGGCTTCTGCTGATAGAAGGAGCTCATGGTTGGATAGAACAGCAGCATGAGCAGCGTATTCTGCTCGGTGATCCGGTACGTGATCGTGTAGTCGCCTTCCTTGTTGTTCAGGCGATGGTGGTTCATGTTATGCGTTGGGATCCACGCGAACGCCGGAAAGCCATAGAACACCGTAAGCCAGTAATCCGTGAAGGTGTTCAGCAGGGGGCTTTTGAAGATCGGCAGGTGATTGTGGTTGTGGGCGATCACCGTAACAGCGATCGACAAGAACAAATAGAACACGTAGAACGCGGGATGAAAACCGACGACGGTCCATTGCAGTACAAAGGCGGCCGTGGTGACCACCATGTACGCAACCGTGCGCCGATCTTCCGGGAATCGGAGGATCATAAGGTCCGTTTACTCGTGAATTGGGGATGTGCCTCGGATGCAAAGTACGGGTTCCACCGCAATCGCCGTAACACAAACGGCGTCCGGCAATTCGGAGTCGGAATCCGAAATCAGGCCGGCTGCTACGGAAGATGGAAAACCTCGTTACTCCAACCAGAACGTCTGCATCAGCCCCTTTCCCTTGATCGGGATCTCGCCCCGCGGGGTGAGTTGCAGCGAGCTGTTGCTGTTGCTGTTAGCTGTTGCTGTTGCTGTTGCTGAGGCGGCAACAGCCGACAGCAACTGCAACCGTTGGGCAAAGCTGCCGGATACCTGGATCCTGCCGGCCTCGCAAGTGCTTTCCATGCGAGACGCTACGTTCACGGTGTCTCCCCAGACGTCGTACTGTAAGCGCTCCGTACCAACGATCCCAGCTACGAGCGGACCATGGTGCAGACCGATGCGCACGCTGATATCGCCGATCTCGCGCGTCCACGACGTGTCTCCGAACGAGGGATCGATGTACACCTCCAGATCCTTGAGTTCCAGCAGCATCGACCGAGCGGCCAGCGCAGCCGCAGTATGGTGATCCAGACCGTCTTCACCATGTGAAACGTCCGGTGTGCAGATAGCCAGATACGAATCGCCGATCGTCTTCACCTTGGTCAGACCGTAGCGGTTGCACACCCGGTCGCAGACCTCGAAGATGGACTTGAGCAACAGGATCACGTGACCCGGTGGGATGCGGTCAGAAATGGAGGTAAAGCCCACGATGTCCATGAACATCACGCTGGCATCATCATAATGATCGGTCACTTGTTCGCCACGCACCATGCGGTCGGCCACATGCTTTGGCAGCGTTGAATAGAGCACGGTGCGTTCTCGCTCGCGCTCGCGTTCCATGGCCTTGATCTCGCGTTGCTTCTCCTGCATGGCAACGGCCAGCATCGCCTCTTTGCCGCGGATCTCTTCGGTGATGGCGGTGTAGGCGTCATTGTGTTCGATGTACATCGCCAGGTTATTCGTACGCTGGGCCAATCCCCTCAGTGCCAGATGCGTAGCGGCGGCATTGGATCGCAGTTGGTGCTCCGTGGCAACAGCAAGCGCCAGACGATACGTGTTGATCGCCTCGTCGATCTCGTTGTCCTCGATCTGAAGCTGCGCTTTGAGCGACAGTTGGTCTACGCGGACCCCTGTGTCGGACACGTCCATGGCGAGGAAGTCCCGAACCACATTGCGGGCGGCGCTCACATGCCCTGCCTGGATCAGCGCCGTACCGATGTTGCCGGTAACCCGTGCAACGCGAGCCTCGTCGTTCAACTCGCAATGCATGTCCAGTGCAGCGCGCAGGTGCTCCAGTGCCTCTTCGTAGTGTTTCTGCTCCACCAGCAGGTTGCCGATGTTGCCGGTCACGGATGCCACACCAGAACGGTCGTCAAGATCCTGATACATTGCCAGGGCTCGTCGGTAATACTCCACGGCCTGATCCAGTGAACCCGTGGCACGATGCACTACGCCGATGTTGCCGGTTACGAGGGCGATGCCACGCTTGTCCTGCATTTCTTCGTGGACAGCCAATGCTCGGTGGTAATGCTCGAGGGCCTGCGGATAGTTTCCGCTGGTGTGATGGATGATGCCGATGTTGTTGATCACGTAGGCCATGCCTTCGTGATCATCCATGTCCTCGTACAAGCCGAGTGAGCGGTGGTAGTATTCCAGCGCGCCGGGATTGTCTCCCATATCCCGAAACACGATCCCGATGTTGTTGGATACGTGGGCAGCCCCTTTCAGATCGCCCAGTTGTTCGAACAGGACCACCGCTTCGCGATAGTGCTCGATCGCGCCTTCAAGATCGCCGGTCATGCGAGCTACTGTAGCGCGCGTATTGGCTTCGGTCGCGGTTGCTTCCGACGTGCCCAAAGCGTGCAGTTCGTCAGCGAGCTGGAGCAACGCCTCTGCATTGCCGCTGGAGGCGGCGGCGCGCAGGTCGGCTCTGATGTCGCTTAGTGTTCGCGGCATGAGGTACGGCGAGTGGTGATCGGTGGGAGCAAGCGGCTGTAAAAGTACCACTCCGCAAGGACTTCCGACGTCGCCATCCCGTAGTTTTGACGCATGGTCAAACGCGTCGTTCTCCTCGCCGCAGCGGCACTTGCCGGGTTTGTTCAATTGTTCGGGCAGACCGACTCCGCCGGTGTGATGGTCCTCTCTGAAGGACTTGAGTTTCACGTGGCCAGCCTACCGCCACATCTGGGTCCCGGCGAAACCGCACCCGACAACTCCCTGGTGTTGGTGCTTACAAGTCGTGCCGGTACCGTCGTACGGATCGGAGATCCCCTCGGAGTAGCCATTCCTGTACCCGCCGGTGAGGTCGGATTCTGGCGTATCCCACGCTTGGAGACACCGGTGTATGTGTGGAGCGATCGCCCCTTTCACGTGACCACGATGCAGGACCTGCGTGGCAACGGTGAACAGGCCTGGCACTTGCCACTGTATAGCTGGGGCACGCGGTATCGGCCATTCCAGTGGTGGCAGGATTCGTATGGTGTTGAAGGTTCGCCCGAGACCACCACGGTAGCGCGCATGGTGATCCTTTCCGGATCCGAGGCTACCACCGTGGATGTTGAACGGGATGCCGCCGCTGACCGCTACGAACTCGAGCCATTCGAGTCGATCACGCTCGACGAAGCGATCCGGCAAGGGGCTAGCCGCGACGTCGCGTCGGATCCTACCGGACGCGAGGTCCGTTCCTCACACCCCATTGCCGTGATCAGTGGCCACTCCAAGGCTGGCGTGCTGCGCTATCCGATCGGACTACCATCCACCGGTGAGTATGCACGTCCGGCCAATCGTAGCCGCGGCAATCTGCACGATGCCATGTTGCCGGTGGAGTATGCCGCAACGGAGTTCGTGACCGTACCTCTGCGATACACCCCAACAAGGATCCGCGGTTGGAACCTGGAGGAACAGGGGATCGAAGACGATCGTGGCGATGTGATCCGGTTCTTGGCTTTGGAAGATGGAACGGAGATCCACTCCAGCGGTAGCGGTGTCGCACCTCATCTGGACACCGTCCTGGATGCCGGTGGAGCGTGGTATGCACCGCGTGTTGAACAACCGCGCCGATGGTGGGCCACCAAACCCGTGCTCTGCTCGCAGTATGGCAAGTCCTTCGGTCGGATCACCTCGCAGGCCGACCGGCCGGACCTGGATCCCACGGTGGATGCCGGTATGCCCATGCTGCTGACCGTACCGGGTGTGGACCAATGGACAGACCAGGCGATCCTGTATGCGCACGACAACACCGACAACTTCCTGAACCTGGCGTGCCGCACGGCTGATGTTGCCGACCTGCGCGTCAACGGACTTCCGATCGCCCAGCCACTGGTGCAGATCGAGATCCCGGGCACTCCGTATACCACCGTCTCCGGTCCACTGTCACGCGGTCCACATCGGATCACAACCCAACGATCCGACGTTCGATTCGGCGTGTGGACGTACGGCTCGGACGACGGCCTGCAGCTGGGACGGATCTATGGTTCGATCGCCGGCATGGACCTTGCGATCAGCTGTGCTGATACGCTCCTGATCGAGGAACGTGTGTACCAGGACTCGGTAGCGTATACGTTCGACGTTTCAGCCGAGGGGGAATGTGGAGCGATCGCCATGGCCTATGCCGAGCGTTGCGATGGAGGTCGCGTGGTTCGTGCTGGCAACAGCATCACGATCCACCGAGCTTCGCCAACAACGATGGTGGATGGCAACATCCTGGTGGCGACCCGTTCCGGCAGATTCGAACGCCGGTGGTTTCACCTGGACGGCACCACTGGCGTGAACGATGCTGCGTCCGACGCGGTTGTGATCGCACCTCACCCGGTACGTGATGTGCTCACGATCCGCGCAGCGAGCGACAAGCCCCTTGCCGGCAACCTACGCCTGATCTCGATGACGGGAGACGTCGTTCGATCGATCGAGGTCCAGAATCGGCACGTGGTGGACGTCCCGGTGAGTGACCTTGCTTCGGGAACGTACGCGCTTGTTGGAGGAGCGCTGCGTCAGCTGGTGGTGATCTCGCCCTAAGGGGCTGCTTCCAGCCAGTAGGTGATCATCTGGCCCTTGCCTTTGACAGTCATCTCGCCTCGTAGGGCAAGGGTGTAGGGGCGAGGGGCGAGGGGGTGATGCGCTTCGTCTGTTCGCCGTCCTTCGCCCTGCGCTCCTAGGCCTTGAGCGAAGCTCTCCGACACCTGGATCCGCCCTGCCTCACTACTGCTCTCCATGCGTGAAGCGACGTTGACGGTGTCGCCCCAGACGTCGTACTGCAATCGCTGCGTGCCGATCACTCCGGCAACCACCGGACCGCTATGCATGCCGATCCGGAACTGTACTCTGTTGCTGTTGCTGTTGCTGTTGCTGTTGCTTTTGCTGTTGCTGTTGCTGTTGGATGTTGGCCAGTAGAACTCGAACGCCATCATCTCCAATGCTACGCTCGCAGCTCGCTGCTCTGGACTCGCTGCTTCGCCGAAGGCGACCGCCATGTAGGAGTCGCCGATCGTTTTGATCTTCATAACGCCGTGCTGTTCGCAGATCGCATCGAAGGTCGTGAAGATCGAGTCCAACAAGGAACTCGTTTGGGAGGCACCCATGGACGAGCTGTGACTCGTGAAGCCGACGATGTCCAGAAAGAGGACGGCAGCATGGGCGTGCTCATCACCGTTCACGTTCTCACCACGGATCAACCGGTCGGCAACGCTCTGTGGAAGTGTGGAGTAAAGGATCGCCCGCTCCCGCTCTCGCTCAGCCTTCGACTGGGCAAGCGCGGCCTGAGCATCCATGATGGCGATCTTGCGAGATGTAGCCGCTCCAGTGAGTTGCTCTTGCACCCGTTGGTGTGCCTCGTTGTGGATGACGTAGGCATCAAAGTCGCCTTGCCGCTTTGCAAGATCCTTGAGGAGTTTATGCACGCGGGCTACCGTATGTGCCAACCCTCGTTCTTCCGCCATGGCAAGTGCTTGGCGGGCCAGCGTTGCCGCGTCCGTGATGCGCTCCAGCCGTACCAACACCTCTGCCTTATGGATCATGGCATCTCCAAGCACCAGGCCATCCAGGGGTTCCAACTCGGAGATCGAGTCCAGAATCTTTAGCGCTTGATCCAGTTCGCCCGCCTGTATGTGGACCACGGCTAGCCGACGACGGCAATTCGCACGAACGCGTTTGTCTGGCTGCTGCTCCGCCAGTTCTGCACCGCGCTTCGCCCAGAAGATCGCTCGGTCTTGGTGTTCGAGGTACCACATGATGTCGGCGATCGCTGATGCAACAGAGGCAGCACCCGAGATATCGTCCTCAGCCATATGGAGCTCAAATGCCCGTTCAAGTTCCGGTAGTGCTTCCTCGGGATATCCTGCTTGCTGAAGAGCAAAGCCGATATTACCGGTGGTGATCGCGAGATTTCGTTTCGACTGAGCGCGCTCGTGATATGGGAGTGCCCGCCGGTAGTAGTCAAGGGCCGTGGGGTAGTCACCCGTGTCGAAATAGAACATCCCGAGGTTGCTCAAACTGGCCCCGATACCTCTTTCATCGTTCGCGTCCATGGAGAGGTGCAGGCTGCGATCAAACCCGATCAGGGCATTGTTTGAGTCGCCCATATAGTGATTGGCTGCCGCACTCATCGAGAACAGTTCCTTCTTGACGACAGAGTACGCGAGTGACTCAACACGTGCCGCACCTGCCGCGAACTCGGACACCGCTGCCGGATAGTCTCCCTGATACAGGTGATAGTACCCTCGCATGAGGTGGCGGAGTCCCTCACTCAAAGAGTCCTCTTGCCCTTCCAGTTCGTCAGCAAGAGAAAGAAACACGTTGATGTGTTGCTTGCTGATCGCCTCGAAGGCATCCTTCTCGATGTCGTTGTATGTTCTATGCATGGCCATACGGCAAGTTAGCCCCCTGACCTGTCCTTACGATGGTTACCCAAGAACGTTGTAAGCGGCGGTGTGATTGAGCGAAGAATGGTTCGGCAAGCGTGAGGTTGCTGCGCCTATTCAACCACGGCGATCAACTGTCGGTCTACACCACGCGCTCCATGCATCACTACGGTGTAAACGCCGGCGGCAACGTTCGGTGGTATGGGTAGAAGAGAACCAGCTGTGGTTAGGGGCAGCGTTGCGCCATGGATGGACACCAGTTGTGCGCTCGTTATGCTATGGTCGATCTTCACGAAATCACCGCGGCGCACCAATCGAGGTTCGTTGATAACAGCTGTGCCAGTAGCAACGTCCACCGAACTAGGAATCACGGGAACATTGTGGAACGAGAGTAGACCCACGCCCAGTTCATCCGTCAGCCACGGCCCTTGGAAGAGGGTATTGGTCGACACATCGTTCTTCGACGGCACATAGCTCACGGTAACCGGTTCCACACCGGAAGGTGGTCGCAGCACGATCGTACTACCCTGCACCCACACGGAATCCGGGCGAATCCCTTCGTCGTTGTTCAGGAAGAAGGCGGCCGACAACGGAGCACTTCCGTTTGCGATCGTGTACAACGATGTGGCATGCCGTACCGTCAGGGATACCGTGCCGGACTGTACATCACGGCGAACTCGATGGATCGTCGGCGCCTGTGCTGCAGACGTCTCTTGGCCGGCTTCCAGTTCTCGATACAGTCGGAACAACTGATCCGCCAGTTGGCGATAGCCCGCACTTTGGAAGTGACATCCATCGTGCCCCGGCAGGGCGCAGGCCGTGTGGACCATCACATCGCTATACCGATCCTGCAAGCGCCGCTGGTCGTCGCGCAGACGTGCATGCTCGGTTCCCCCGCACCCGGGACGGATCTGGATCACCACGACCCGCTCAAGATTGGGCAGGTCCGACTTCCACGCGGCGTACAGCTGGTCGAAGAGCGCTCCATACCCGTCTGCGCCATCATTGGACTCGCCCTGGTACCAGAACAGCCACCGGATGTGGTCTCGCAGGCCACTCTTCTCGATCCGATAGAGCCATGATCCGTAGATCGTAGCCAGATTCATGCGGTTGTTCGCATCCGGAAAGTGCTGTTCGATGCGTGTGCCACCAACGCCACCATTGATCACGCAGGAGGGCTGTCCCAATTCGGAAGCGATCAGGTGCTGCAGCCGTAATCCCCAAGCGCCCACGTTGGCACCCCCACCATTACCGCTGGCAACGCTGGGTTTGAACAACGTGTCGGAGAGCTGTCGGCCGGCGTTCGAGCCGATCGTGCGGGCAAACGGAGACGTCGACAGCGTGGCATCGCCAAAGATGCTGTTGGACTGCCCTTCGATCGCGATCGCAATGCCACTCACGATCCTGTCGGCTTCCAACACCGACTGTTCCGTACCGTTGCCGAACCGTGCGATCGCCGACAGCCGATAGTGATGCAGGCCGGGCGTCAGTATTCGATCGATCGCGATCTGTGACGTTGCTGTTGCATCCACCACCCACTGGTCCACAATGATCCCTGCGCTATCAAGCGTGATGGCCACGCGCTGCACGGCGGCATCAATGATCGTACCGCGAAGGATAAGCGAGCCCCCTTCCGGAATGAAGTGATCATGGGAAGGGGCTTGTTGCCAGTGCACTACGGGCGGCGGTGGGTCGGGCACGCGGCCGATGCCATACCGTTGATGCAATTCCTGTTCGAACATTGCCCGTTCCGCCGAGTCGAGTTGCCGGTCGTAGATCACCACCTCGGCGATATCGCCCCAGAAGAAGTTGCCGCGCACATACGACCCGATGAAGATCGTCGAGTCGAGATTGGCAGGGATCACGGCTTCGTCCCCGACACGATTGTTCAGCGCCAGCCGGAGCCGACCAGACGCGTGTTCGAATTCCACGCGCACCACGGTTGGACCGTCGGCGGCAATGGTGCTCTGAGACATTTGCGAGAAGTTGCCCTGATGGATCACTCGCGGATAGGGGCTTGTAGCCAGAAACAGCGCACGCGACGTACCGGAAACAAGGTTGTTCGATGCCTGCTTGCCATCCCAGCGCATCACCACATACAGTGTGTAGTCCGACTGTGTTGGGAACACTGCAGGACCCTCCAGGTATCCGTCGTTGGCAAAACGCAGAGCCGGCCGACCGTTGATGGCGGTATCCACGACCTGTGGTCGCACCTTGGTCGTATCCGGCAAGAACGTAGCCGAGCCGGTCACCGAGCGCCATTGTCGTACGAGGCCATCGGATGTTCGATCCACCTGTTGATCCGCTCGGAGGTGAACGATGGGCGTCTGGGCTTGCGTGGAAGCCAGGGCCAGTAGCATCAGGATAGCCGCGGCGACGACGGACATCCACGACGATCCAGGATCACTCTTCGAGTATAGCATACTGCTCCCATCCGCGGGCATCGAAGTGCCACCATTCCGTTGGCAGCACGTCAAAGCCAGCATCGTTCATGATCTGTTGCAACAGTCGACGATTGGCGAGGACGTCGGCAGGAAGATCCGTGAAGGTAGCCGCAGAGGCGGGTACGAACGCGTCGTAGTACGTCCCCATGTCGAGCTCCCGGCCTTCGGCATCGCACAAGGTAAGGTCCAGTGCACAGCCGCGGTTGTGGCGAGAGCCTTTGGCCGGATCGGCCACATAGCGCTCGTCGGGCACGATGCTCCACATCAGTTTTTGTACACTCCACGGACGATAGGCATCGAACACCTTCAGCTGCAGCCCCCTGCGCCTAGCTTCCTCCTGCGCCCGTGCGAGCTGCTCCACCACGAACCGCCTCGCCCGCAGTGTATCCGAGGCATAGAGCACTTGACCGGTAAAGTTGTCGGCCGTGGCATAACGCACATCCGTCAGCAGTTCCGGGATCAGCTCGTGCAGTCGCACAAGGACGGTATCAGCCGGCTCGGTTTCGAACGGTAAGGGGCTTGTGGAGAGCATGGCGAGGAAGATCAGGGGGAGCATGGGTGCAATCTCATGAAAATCGATCGATCCGGGATTACTCATCCGGGACGTTATCCGGGATGAGTATTCCCGGATTGTATCCCGGATAACTCCCGGATCGATGCATGAGAGAACTCCACTACCGCAGATAGACCGTGATCGTATGGCTGCTCTTGGCGGTTCCCAGCCATGGCGTGGGAATGGGCGACATGCCGGAGGCAGCGTGACCCCGGGTTAGGGTCAGGTCATAGTATCCGGTGGGGAGCGACTGTAGGTCATCATGGCAGATCTCAAACACTCCGTCGTCATGCGTATAGCAGCTGCGGCCGTGGAATGTGGTGTCGACAATCGCGATGTCTACATTCTGCTGCATGACGATCTGCACGTATTCCTTACCTGTTCCGGGATCCCACTCTATACGCATGGGCGCTGATCGTGAGAGCGTATCACGAAACGCCGGACGCCGAATGCGAGTGGGCCCTGACACGCTCGCAAACGACACCCGCATCGTGTCGGTATCAAACCACGCGGGGTCCACGATGGAGAACTGAAGGGGGCTGCCGTCGAGAGGAACGCTTTTGGGGAACGACTGATGGTTGAACTCGTTGCCGAGATCCGAAACTGGTTCATCAAAGAACCGCACATCGCCGGTTCCTCGATGAGTGACGTAGACAACGGATCGCATCGGTGTCGAGATATCATACTCTTCACCGTCGATCAAGATCAGCCGCTCATCCTCCGACGTCACAACGTGAAAATCATGGAGCCGTTCAAGGTCCAGTCCAAAGAAGGTGGAGTCATGTGACGCCGTAAACGCTGTATCGAGCGTGCACGATTGCTGCTCCGGCTCGGACACCGAAGGTGTGGAACACCCCGGGTTGATCACAACGATAAGGGCACTCGTGAGTGCGCACAAGGCGAGACGGGATGGCAAGAGGCGTGTCATGGTTCGTCCTTCTGGTTCCGAGATGTCATCAAGGGGTGCTCTCAGCGCACGTCAACGAACGCCGTCATCAACGTATTGCCCGCAGCTGATCGATATCGTACCAGATAGACGCCGGGGCTGAGCGATGGTACAGGTGTTTCGCCCCTTTCAACGGAGACGTGAGCTACATGCCGGCCAGAGAGGTCAAAGAGGTTCACGTCGCCGTCAGCGTCGGCGTGGATCAACGAACCGGTGATCCGCATCGTTGGAGCACCTGCATCCACTGCCGCGCCTGCAGGTGTGGTTTCATGAACTCCAACGGTCTGCCGAGGAGCCACGAATACACCCGTCTCGGTCATCAGGTAACAATTGTTCTGCAGGCAGAAGGCTTCCGTGCACATGAGGTCCGGGAGTACTGGAACGTCCAGCTGACTCCACGTGCGTCCAAGATCCGAAGAGTAGTGCAGCCGCCGATCCGCACCGGAGCGCCGTTGCACATCGTAGAGTCCATCGAAGGAGGTTTGCACCCAGCCACCCCGTGGAACAGTCCACGTTGCTCCGTTGTCTTCGGTAGCGATCGCCGGACGTTGATCGAAGTCATCCAGCCAGCGGCGCACAACAATGTGATCCCCACTGCGGCGCATACCCATGGACATGTAGATCACGTCGCCGTAGATCGAGTCGATCAGAAGGGGTCTTCCCACAACGTTGCCGTTCAGATCCAGACGCTGCACCGGGAAAGTCGTACGGTAGATGTTTGCGCTGTCGTTATCCCACCGTACGGTCACGTATCCATCGGGGATCGCTTCCGTGCCTTGAAACGTTCCGTACCGGCTGGCATAGCTCGCTGCAACGCTCCACGCTGTATCGGCGATGCTACGCGAGTAGATCCCATTACCGGAGCCGATGAACAGACTGTCGTTGCGTACAGACAAGTTGTCTTCGTTGTTGAAGTACCCCGAGATCCGTCGGCCTGCCTGCATCTCCCGCGACGGCAGATCGATGCGCCACAGCCAATACGTACCCACCCAGAGATATCCACCAACGAACTGCAGCGATACGCGATCATAGTTGTATCGCGTTGGGGCATCCGTGATCACGATCGTATCCACTCGGCGCAGTGGATCGCGGTCGTCCCAGACGTAGACCGTTGTGGAGTTGCCGAGTCGGAAACCGGTGGTGGCCACATACCGCCCATCCGTTGCCAGCGCACCGGGAGCGGCAAGCCCCTTTCCAAGCGGGATCAGTGTCTGTGTTTCCAGATCCAGCGTCGCAACTCCATGGATCGAGTGCACAGCTGTGAGATATCTCGGCGTTGCGTGCATCATACTTCCGAGTTCGAACGCCTCGTAGTCGACATCGATCTCGGTAAGGGGCTTGCCTGGAGTATACACGTGTAGTCGTGTGTCGCCACGGAGGCGACTCTTCACCAGCCAGTCCGATCCGCGTTGTATGACATCGAAGTACAGATGGTCCTGGTTGGTAGGCACCGGCAGTTCAATCGGCGTGATCGCACGTCCCTTGAAGACGCGCATTCGAGTACGATCGAACAGCCCCATGCCACCCGGCTGAACCACTTGAGGGTCTAGATATGATGTGTCGCGGGTGATCGTCCACATGCGGATATCCGGCGACGTGCCGGAGAAGCGATACAAGGCATGCAGGTCTGTGGAGTCGTCCAGTTCTGTGGACTTCGAGAACAGGTGCCCGTCGCACGACATCAGGTAGCCGCCGATCCCGGCATCAACAGCCACGGGATCGGTGAACACCGTATCGCCGGAAACAAAGTCCACCTGCATCAGAATACGTCCTTCCGGCACGCGGGCATCCCAGGCTACATAGGAGGTGGTGTGATAGATCACCGCCAGTTCGTTCTCTTTCGTGGGTGTGGTGTTCCACGATGCTCCGCCATCCAGGGAGTACAGCACGTGCCGCTGCTGGTTGTGTCCGGCATAGATCACCACGGTGTCGTTCCATACCGTAAGCGACCTTGCACGCTGGATCGTAAAAGGGCTCACATCCGTCCAGGTTCCGAACGGTGTCCACTTGAACACGCGGTCGTTACTCACTCCGTACCAGTTGCCATTGTCGCACGTGGCGAGGTACCGAAATGCGCTGCCTTCAGGAAGGGCCATGCGTTCCCATTGGGCGTGCAGTCCTGTGCCAGCGCTGAACAGGCGCCCCAGGAGCACGCAGCCGTTGATCACGGTTCGGAGCATGGCTGAAAATAGCCAGACAGGCCTCCGCAGCCACCGATACGGGACCCGATTACCGCTTGAGCAGCTTGAATCCGATCTCGCGCCCCAATCCTTGCCGCATCGCCAGGTTGATCCAGAACCAGGCGAATTGCTCCATTAGCGTGAAGTGCTCGTTTCCGCCAACATCGTAGACTTCGGCGAATCCGGCATCCAGGCCTAGCTGCCGCGCCACCTGCTTGCCGCGCACACTGTCTCCGCAGACGAACAGGTCCAGTGCCTGGGTACCATACACCGGATCGGCCATATTGTTCGCACCCGTGGTGTTGAAGCACTTAACCACATCTCGACTAGCCGTATTGGCCAGGATGGCATCGGTCGTATTGCCATAGCCCTCGGGACCGTTGCCTCGGACGATGTTCATCACGTCGATGATCACCTTGCCGGTGGTGTCTCCAAGCTGTTGCGCAACTTCCACGGCAGCTTTGGCTGGTGTAGCCAACACCACCACCTCGTTCGGTGATACCGACTCGGCAATGGATCCGCGCTCAGCGACGACGACGTCATGTCCGGCTGCGCGCCATTGCTTGGCTAGTGCCGTTCCAACATTTCCTGATCCAACGATCGCGATCTTCATAAGTACTCCGTGGTGATCACATGAGGTATCCGTGTATTGCCTCAGCCGCCGGAGGCAGATCGGCCTTACCGAGAATCGACAACGTATCCCGTTCAATCGTACGACACAGTGCCGACATCGGCACATCTGTGACAGCCCCTTCAAAGGGATCCTCGTTGGCGGCACCGGTGCGCTCCATCACGATGAATACGCCGCCGATGATAACCGAGAGTAGCGTGGCAAGCCACGGAAGCCATCCATCTCGTGGCAACGTGTCCTGCAGTGCCAGAGGAAGAAGCGTCACGAACACCAGCACAAATACCCGAGTAAAGACATCGTACTGACGGGGCAATGGTGTATGCTTGATCCTCTCAACTGTGCCCTGATGATTGGCCAACGCCAGAAGCTGTCCTTCGATCTGAAAGCTATCAAAGCCCGCCAGCGTTCCGTTACCCATCGCGTCGTAGATGTGGTTGGCCATGATCATCTGGATGGCAGTGGGTGCGTTCGGAGTGGCTGCAACCATCGAGAAGTCCCTCGAATCCAATCGCGTCTGAAGTGGGTCAAGGGGCTCATCACGGAGTTGCAGTCGAAGTGCATGGACCCAGGCGTGCATCAACTGGATCATGCGGCGTTTGAACTCTTCGGAACGTTCACGATCATAGTGTGGGGTGTTGGCATGGCTGTCTGCAAAGGTCACTACCAAGCGTGCCAGTACGCGGGCCGCCGTTACGATACCACCCCAGGCCGTACGGGCTTCCCACCACCGGGCGTAGGACGAGTTGTTCCGAAAGGCGATGAAGATGGCTAGTGCCGACCCAAGGATACCAATGGGCATTGCGCCGATGTGCCAAGAGTCGATCGAGAGGAATACAGATAGGGCTGTGGATGCTGTGGCCCAGCCAATGGTATAGATCATTGGTCCCCTGATGTAGGACCACACGCGACCGGGGCTGAATGTCCGTTTAACGATCATGAGCGCTGTACAATGATGAGCGAGAGCGTGTCTGTGTGCATCGGCAATGCCTTGATCCGGGATTACTCATCCCGGATAGAATCCGGGATGAGTAATCCCGGATCAGTTCGAAGTCAGCCTAAAATTCTTTGCGAAGAAAGATCCCCGGATTGAGGGCCCACG
>JANJTN010000071.1 GCA_024711065.1 bacterium | reverse complement strand
CCCAGGAGGTCCTCGACGAGATCCTGCCCGAGGCCTACGCGGTCGTCAAGGAGGCCGCGCGCCGCCATGTCGGCACGCAGTGGGAGGCAGGCGGCTCGATCGTGCAGTGGGAGATGGTGCACTACGACGTGCAGCTCATCGGCGGCATCGTGCTGCACCAGGGCAAGATCTCCGAGATGGCTACGGGTGAAGGCAAGACACTGGTAGCCACCCTGCCGCTTTATCTGAATGCCCTGGCCGGACGTGGCGTGCACCTTGTAACGGTGAACGATTATCTGGCCAAGCGGGACCGCGAATGGATGCGTCCGGTCTTTGACCTACTGGGGATCAGCACCGGCTGTATCCAGTCCAACATGGCTCCACAACAGCGCAAGCAGGAGTACGGGGCCGACATCACCTACGGTACCAACAACGAGTTCGGCTTCGACTACCTGCGCGATAACATGGTAACCGACGCCGACGACATGGTGCAGCGTCCACACTGGTTCGCCATTGTCGACGAAGTGGACTCCGTGTTGATCGACGAGGCCCGCACGCCGTTGATCATCTCGGGTCCGGTGACCACGGGCAGCACCGAGAAGTCGTTCGTCGACATGAATCCTCGCGTCCGCCGCCTGGTGGAGACGCAGTCGAAGTTCATCAACACCATCGTGGCCGACGCCGAGCGGCTGTACGCTACGGGCCGGAAAGAAGACCGGGAACAAGCGGGCGTGAACCTGTTGCGCGCCTTCCGCGGGATGCCCAAGCACAGCCGCCTGATGAAGATGCTGCAGGACCCGGACGCCAACAAGCTGATGCGGGAGACGGAGCTGGAGTACCTCAAGGAGCAGGGCCAGCGGATGGCGATCATCGATGATGAGTTGTTCTACACCATCGACGAGCGTAATCACCAGATCGATATTTCGGAGAAGGGTCGAGAGTTGCTGGCCTCCCAGCAGGAAGACCCGAACATGTTCGTGATCCCGGACATTGCCACCGAGATGAGCGCCGTGGAGGGAGATGCGACCCTCTCCGATGAAGAACGCGCCCGCACCAAGGACGCGCTGATGTTCACCTTCTCGGAGCGCAGCGACCGGATCCACATCATCAACCAGCTACTTCGAGCGTACTCGCTGTATGCGCGCGACGACGAGTATGTGGTGCAGGATGGCAAGATCAAGATCGTGGACGAGTTCACGGGTCGGATCCTGGAGGGCCGCCGGTATTCGGATGGTCTGCACCAGGCCATTGAGGCCAAGGAAGGTGTGAACGTAGAGCAGGACACGCAAACATTCGCCACGGTCACCCTGCAGAACTACTTCCGTTTGTATCACAAGCTGGCCGGTATGACCGGCACGGCCGAGACCGAAGCCGCAGAGTTCTGGGAGATCTACAAACTGGACGTTGTGGTGATCCCCACCAACCGTCCGGCCGTCCGAGATGACCGCGACGATCTGATCTATCGCACCAAGCGCGAGAAATACAATGCCGTAGCGTTGGCCGTGCAGGAGCATCTCGACGAAGGCCGCGCCGTGCTGGTCGGCACCACGTCTGTAGAGGTCTCCGAGTTGCTGAGCAAGATGCTCAAACGGGCCGGCATCCGTCACAACGTGCTCAACGCCAAGCAGCACCAGCGAGAAGCCGAGATCGTGGCCAGCGCCGGCCGTAAGGGATCGGTGACCATTGCAACGAACATGGCCGGTCGCGGTACGGACATCAAGCTCGACGCCGAGGTCAAGGCCAACGGAGGTCTGGTGATCATCGGTACGGAGCGCCACGAATCCCGCCGGATCGACCGTCAGCTGCGCGGACGTGCCGGCCGCCAGGGCGACCCCGGGATCTCGCAGTTCTATATCTCCCTCGAAGACGACCTGATGCGGCTGTTCCAGGGCGAACGGATCGCCAGTGTGATGCAGCGATTGAAGGTACCAGAGGGCGAACCGATCCAAAGCCCCCTTGTGACCAAATCGGTCGAGAACGCGCAAAAGAAGGTCGAAGGCAACAACTTCAGCATCCGCAAGCGGCTGCTGGAGTACGACAACGTGATGAACCAGCAGCGCGAAGTGATCTACGATCGGCGTCGGCACGCTCTGCAGGGTGAACGCCTGAAAAGCGAGATCCTGGGGTATGTGGATGGGATCGCCGAGGGCTGGTACGACGAGTTCCACGACGAGGGCGATGCCGTAGCGTTCAAGAATGCCGTTCGTGCAACGCTGTTGTGCGAGCCCCAGTTCGAGGATGGCGCCTTCAAGGACCTGAACAAGACGGATGCCGTGCAGTCTGTGGTCGAAGCCGCCCACGAGTTCTACGATCGCAAGGAAGAGACGTTCGGCACGGAGTTCATGATCGCCCTGGAGCGCTTCGCGTGGTTGCAGTCCATTGATGAACAATGGCGCGAGCACCTACGCAGCATGGACGATCTGAAAGAAGGTATCTATCTGCGGGCTTATGGTCAGAAGGATCCCCTACTGGAATACAAACAGGAGGCCTACAAGGTGTTCCTGGAGTTGCTCTCAGACATCGATCGCGCCGTCGTGAACACGGCGTTCAAGTACTTCCCGCAAGTGCAGCAACGTCCTGCCCAAGAACGCCGCACGGTCGTACCACAGCGTCCGGCCGAGTCCTCCGAAGAAGCCGTCGCCGCGGCGGTACCGCAAGTACGCTCCAATGTATCGGCTACCCGTGGCTTGCAGTTCAGCCACGCTACACCTAGCTCTTCGTTCCAGTCCGCCGGTGGCGGGGCCGAAGCGTCTTCAGCCGTGAACACGGTGCGCAAGTCCGGACCGGAAGTCGGACGCAACGACCCCTGCCCATGCGGGTCCGGGAAAAAGTACAAGCAGTGCCACGGTGCGCCAGGCGCTGCGCCACAGACATGATCGACCGTTAACACCATCAGGGCCGGGTTCACCCGGCCCTTGTGCTATTCGATCATCGCTCCGTCCTCCAGGTCTTCCGGAGGATGCACCACCACGACGTCGCCGGCCGCGAGACCGTCCGTGACCTCGGCCTCCAGGGCCGCCTGACGTCCGATGGATACCGTGCGTTTAACCGCACGACCCTCTTCCTGCACGAACACGTGCCACACGCCCTTGATGCGGAAGAGGGCGCTGATCGGTACGATCACCGCCGTGGGTGTTTCCCAGACAACCACGCGAGCATCCACCTTGTACGCGTCGCCAAGGACGGCAGGGGGCTCGTTGAGCGCCGCGATCACATTCACGCGTTTCTCCTCGACGCCCAACGTGGAGATCTTGACGCGCGCAGCAGGTTCAATGGTCTTGACCACACCGCGCAAGGTATCGGACCCTCCCCACCCTTCGATCAACACGGGCATGCCGGCCCGGATCCGAACGGCATCCGTGCTCAACACGTCGATCTCCACCTCCACCTGGCGTGGGTCGCCGATCTCGATGAGCGGCATACCGGCCGTCATGAGTCTGGCATGATCCTCGAATCGGCGCAGCACCACACCACCAACCGGCGCTTCGATCGCCACGCGTTGCCCTGGTGCAGCGGACGCGGCCGCTCGTGCCGCCCGCGCTTCGTACCCCAACGTAGCCACCCGCGCCTCCGCTGCAGCCGCTTCGGAACGCAGTTGGGTTGCTGCATCGCGAGCATTCTCGGCTTGTTCCTTGCTGATGGCACCCGACGCCAGCAGATTGGCGGTTCGCTCCGCCCGTCGCTCGGCCTGTTCCAACAGCGGACGCAACGCCGCCAGACGCTGCTTGGCCTCTCGCTCCATGGCAGCCGCGGCACTGGCTCGCTCTTGGGCGGCAACACGTTGTCGAGCGTCCATTTCCGGCGGTGTATAGGTGGCGATCACCTGTCCGGCTCGAACACTGTCTCCCGGTTCGATCTCGATACGCGAGATGGTACCCGTTGCCGGGATCGACACCAGGTACGTGGAGACGTACCGCGTTTGCCCTTCGGCATCGATGGTCTGCAGCAGTGGTCCACGCTGAATGGTCTGCATATCCACATCTCGCGGCTTTGGCAGGAGCGAGATCACAATAAAGGCCACCACCACCAAAGCGGTGATGATCCATCCAAGGCGTTTGGGCTTTTTCAGTTTCATGGTCATTCTCTTGATTTCAGGACAGCGATCAGGTCCAGTCGGTTGAGTTTGCGATAGATCAAGGCACCGGTCGCAACGGCAACCACACTGATGGTGGCCACAGCCAGACCCAGATTCTTCAATGTGAGCACAACCGGGAATCGGAACAGGTCGGTGGTAAAGGCATCGGGCAGTAGCGACACGACCCACCCACCGAGCGCGATCCCAACGGGGAAGGCCATCAGGATGATGATGGCCTGTTCCCCCAACAGGATCACGGCGATCTCGCGAATGGTGAATCCCAGGATCCGCAGGCTGGCCAACTCTGTGGCTCGCTCAGACAGCGCGATCCGCGAGCAGTTGTACACCACGCCAAAGGCGATGATCATGGCAAAGGCAACGATGTAGATCGTTGAGATGTCCATGTTCTCTTTGTAGTTGTCGTCGAAGCTGTCGAACATCGTTTGCCGCAGCAGCACACCGGCTGCCATCGGAACGTCCTTGATAGCGGCCGAGAACGCTTCCCGCTGATCCGGGTCCAGCAACGTGTAGATGCCGGACACACTCCCCTGCTCGTCCAGCAGGCGGGCCAGTGCCTTGTCATTCATATAGGCTTGTACACCGAACATTTCGGTGTTCAATCCGGACAACGGTACGCGAAGGCTTCTGCGATCTTCCGTCAGCAGTTGGATCGTGACCGAGTCGCCGATCTCGATGCCGTAGAGGTCGGCCAGGTACTCGGACAGTACCAGACCGTCTGGTGGCACCTTGGCTGCCGATCCGTCCATGTTGATGATCCGGGACAGTTGCTGTCCATCACTCACACTCTGGATGGCCATGCGCTTGGTATACCGTCCGCTGATCAGGTCTACGGGTACGGATCGGAACGCCTCTACATACATCACCCCCGGCAGATGCTGTGCGTCGAACACCGCATCGGACGAACGTGGCTGCACGAACGTGACCATGGCATCCAGCCGGTAGGCCTGGTTGAACTGGCGCTCCATGATCACATCGAACATGTCGAACATGGACCGACCGATGATCAGGATGGCCACTGCAAGAGAGATCATGGCCACCGATAGGACCGCCTTCAGTGGTCGGCGTTCAAGCGTCCGCCAGATCATGTGCATCACCGGATCCAGACGCCGCAGCAGCGGGATGCGCTCCAGGATGCCGGGTTTGAAGGATCGTGGTGCCTCCGGACGCATGGCTTCGGCAGGCGGTAGCGCTACCACGGTCCGCACAGCCCCCCATGCCCCCAGGACCGAAGCGCCAACGGCAAGCAGCACGGATCCTACGATGACCCCTTCCGGGACATCGAACCGTAGTGTTGGGAACCGATAGAACTTGGCGTACAGTTCGGTGAGAGCAACGCCGAGCCACGACCCTCCGAAGTACCCAAGGATGGAACCAAGCACGGTTGCCAGCAAGGCGAACCCGATGTAGTGAAATCCGATCTGGACATTGGAGTATCCGAAGGCCTTCAGGATGGCGATCGACATCCTCTGGGTACTCACCAGACGCAACAAGGCGATGTTGAGCAGGAAAATGGCCACTCCCAGGAAGATCGTTGGTATCAGCACGGCCTGCACCTGCACCTGCGTGATCTCGTCGGTCAGGAATCGGTTGGAGGTCTGCTCGTCGCGTCCGATCGACCCGATCGATCCGTAGGGCTTCAGGATCAGGTCGATCTTGTCCTTGATCGTACGCTCGTCCGCACCACGTTCCAGCTGGACGGTAGCGCTGTTGAACGCCCCCTGCATATCGAAGGCGGCAGCCAAGGCACTGCGACTCATCCACATGATGCCGTAGCGCTTGTTATCGATGGTGAACGTTCCGGGCGAGAGTTCGATCACGTACTCCGGGCTGATCGCCCGGCCAACGATGGTCAGCTTGCGTTTCCGTCCGTTGATCACCGCACTGAACTGGTCGCCTTCGATGTAGCCATTGGCGTCGGCGAAGGCCGTAGACACGATCACCTCGTTCTCCGCACGCTGACTCAGCCAGCGGCCATTACGCAGGTACAATCGGTTGAGAAGGGGCTGGCCGGCATCGGGGACGCTGAGAATGGTGCCGCTCGCAGCTTCCGGCACGCCCGGCAGGTCGAGCAAGACCTCCGTGACCACGCGGGTCTCCACGATCGCGACCCCACCAACGCTGCGGATCCGATCGGAGACCGATTCCGGTACTCGGCGTGCAGACAGGAACAGATCGGCGAACCGAGAATTCTCATAGAACGTCTTCTGCGTTAGGGTCAGCGAGGAATGGACCGCTCGGAACGTCACAAAGTTGGCAATGCCACAGGCGATCACCACCACGATGGCGATCAACTGTCCACGCAGGTGACCAACTTCACGGAACAATTTGGTGGTAAGTGCCTGCATCGCCCCCTACCACGAAAGCTCTCTGGGAGTCTTGCGCATAGCATTGGTGGTCTCTTCCATGATCTCGCCGCTGCGCATCTTGATCACGCGGTCGGCCATATCGGCGATCCCGGCGTTGTGGGTGATCAATGCCACGGTGGTATCAAGCTCCTGGTGCACACGCTCGATCACTTCCAGCACCAGCACGCCGGTCGAGAAGTCCAGCGCACCCGTGGGCTCGTCGCACAGCAGCACATCCGGCTGCTTGGCCACGGCCCGGGCGATGGCAACGCGTTGTTGTTCACCACCGGAGAGTTGAGAAGGGAAGTGGTGCATGCGGTCGGCAAGTCCCACCAGGTCCAGCGCTGCGCGCGGGTCCATGGGATCGTCGGCGATATCGGTCACCAGCCGCACGTTCTCCAGGGCCGTCAGACTGGGAATGATGTTGTAGAACTGGAACACGAAGCCCACGGATTGCCGGCGGAACTGCGTGAGCTGGCGCTCGTCGGCATGGGTCATGTCCGTACCGCGGTAGTGCACGGTGCCGGTGGTGGGTACGTCCAGTCCACCCAGAATATTCAGCAGGGTCGACTTCCCGCTGCCCGAGGCGCCCAGGATCACGAGCATCTCCGCCTCGCGGATGGTCAGGCTAACATCCCGAAGGGCGTGCACCTGCACTTCACCCATCGTATAGATCTTGGACACCGTGTCGACCACGAACACGGAAGCAGCGTCTGATGGCGTATGAACATGCGTCATGGCGGCGCAGTATACGCAGGAAGGGGGCTTAGGTTCCGTGAGGAATGTCAGTTCAGTGA
>JANJTN010000050.1 GCA_024711065.1 bacterium | reverse complement strand
GCGTCCTTGGGCGAACGGATGCAGAACGCGGTCAACGAATTGCTTCTCCACCGATACGAGCGCGTGATCATCGTTGGGACGGATGTGCCGTTCCTCGAGCCGGAGCTGATGCACGAAGCGGCCATGCTGCTGAACGACGTGGATGTGGTGATCGGACCGGCGTTCGATGGGGGATACTACCTGGTCGGAATGAATGGTGATCGGACCGACCTGTTCCGCGGGATCACCTGGAGTACTCCGACCGTTCTTGAACAGACACGGGCGATCTGCCGCCTGCAGGGATGGACCATGGCCGAACTCGATCCTCTGCGCGACATTGATACGAAGAGTGATCTGGACGCCATTCTTCGAGAAGCACCACCCGGACACGACGAGCTGCTGAGACGGTGCCATCTGGCGCTGCACCACGTCCAGACGGATTGAGACAAACCTGAGAGCATCGTGTAAGGCAAGCGAGCAGCCTGCGTACCACCATGCATCACCACGACGCATAATGAGGAGGGGCATGGTTCGCTCACGTTGGTTCGTAACGCTCATTGTCCTGCTGATCGCCGCGGTTTCCGTGCGAGCCGGGGGAGCCTGGATCAAGGAGCGCGGGAAAGGCTATGCGAAAGCCGCCGTTACTACCCTGGGAGCCGATCGATATTATCTGGCGGACGGCGCTCTGACGGACTCGCTGGGTACGATCTCTACGCAGACCTTTCAGCTCTATGGCGAGTTCGGCATCGCCGACAAGATGGAGCTGATCGTAAACATCCCGGTGTGGAAGATCAATACCACTTCCGACTTCGAGACGGTCTCCGGTATCGGAGATCCTCTGATCGGCTTCAAGACGTCCATCGTTAGCGGCGACTGGCCGGTAGCTGGTGGCTTGCTGGTGGGCATTCCGCTGGGTGATCCGATCGGTGAAGCCCTCAGCCTGGGCGATCCGATGGGTGTTCGGGCCCGGCAGCTCCCAACGGGCGACGGCGAACTCGATGCCTGGGTCTTCGGTGTGGTGAGTCATTCCTTCTGGCCCGACCCGGTCTACGTGAGCTTCGAAGCCGGCTACAACTTCCGATCCATCGCCGTTCGAGATTTCACCTCGTCCTTTGACGGTGGCAACTTCACGAACACGTACTACCTGCAGCTCGAAGGGGGCTACGAACCCCTTGACCGCCTCTGGATCATCGGCCGATTCCGTCGATACGCTCCGGCGGCCACGCCTGTGGACGGACGCTACGCCTTCTTCGGTCTCGGTGAAGGCGTTACCTACAATGCCTACTTCATCGGCGGTGTGTACACGCTGGAGAGCGGCCTGGGCTTCTCGTTGGACTTCTCGAGTGCCTTCGGTGTACGGAACATCTATGCTGGTGCGAACATCGTGGCCGGGGTTAGCTATGAGTGGTGACCCACAGCGTCACATCGTGATCATCGGCAACGGCGTTGCCGGGATCACCACAGCGCGCAACGTCCGGAAACGGTCTGATCACCGGATCACGGTTGTCTCCAGCGAGTCGATGTACTACTACTCGCGGCCGGCACTCATGTACCTCTACATGGGCCACATGACCTTCGACCATGTGAAGCCGTACGAGAACGGATTCTGGGAGAAGAATCGGATCGCGTTAGTGAACGACTTCGTTGATCACATCGATCCAACACAGAAGACGGTGCATCTTCGTGAAGGGGGCTCGCTGGCGTACGACGATCTTGTTCTGGCCGTTGGTGCAACGCACAACGTGTTCGGCTGGCCGGGACAGGATCTGGACGGTGTTCAGGGCTTTACCAACCTGGCCGACCTGCACCACCTGGAGCGCTGGACGCCTCGAGTGAAGCAGGCCGTGATCGTGGGAGGGGGCTTGATCGGCGTGGAGGTGGCCGAGATGCTGCGCTCGCGCGGCATCGGTGTCACGATGCTGGTTCGCGAATCCGGCTACTGGAACAACGTGCTCCCACCGGCCGAATCCCATCTTGTGGGTTCGCATATCCGTGAGCACGGCGTGGACGTGCAGTGGCAGACGGAACTAGCCACCATCAACGACAATGGCGATAGATGCGTTGGCAGCGTGACCACATCGCGCGGTCACACCATCGACTGCGAGCTGGTGGTGCTTACTGCCGGCGTGCGTCCGCGGGTAGACCTGGCGCGCAGCGCTCATCTCCGCACAGGCCGGGGGATCCTGGTGAACGACTACTTCGAGACCTCGGAGCCCAACATCTACGCCGTTGGCGACTGTGCAGAGCGGCCGGGCGGCAAGGTCGACCTGCTGTGGTACACGGGTCGCGCCCACGGTCAGCACCTGGCGCGCGTGCTTACGGGTGAGCGCGTGCCCTACGAACCCGAGCCGTTCTACAACTCGGCCAAGTTCTTCGATATCGAATACCAGACCTATGGTGTGGTTCCGGCCGATGTCGACGACACTTCCTGCTTTCTCTGGAAAGGGGCCGATGGACGCCGCCTCTTGCGCATCGTGCTCGACGGTTCTCGCGTTGTAGCCTTCAATGCCTTTGGACTGCGCCTGCGAAGCGACATCTGTCTACAGTGGATCGCGAACGGCGCCACACTTGATCACTGCCTGCGTCACCTGCGGGATGCCAATTTCGATCCCGAGTTCTTCCAGACGATCAAGCAGATCCAGGCGGAGGCCGCATGAGCGCCCTGGTGCAGATCACGATACCGGCATCGGTAAACAACAACGGCACCATGACCTCCGGGACGAAGAACCGAGGTCTGACTGGCTGGACCCTGGGCGTAGTGTTCACTGGCTTTTATGTGCTGTTGTACTGGTTCCCCGAGACCATTCAGTGGATGGTGACGCCGCTTGAGCCCCTTTCCCAATGGATGCGTGGGTCCAAGGCTGATCACTGGTTCCTGTACGGTACGCTGTACACCATTGCCGTGATCGTGATGGGCATTCGCATGCTCAAGCGCTACCGCAACAATCGCTACCATCAGATCCGGACGCTATTCCTGATGATGGCGCAGTTGTTTCTGGCGTATCTGATCCCGGCACTGCTGGTGCGCGCGGAGACAAAGGAATTCTACTTCAGCTACTTCTGGCCGCTCAAGCCGGAGTATCTCTTCCCGAGTTCGATCAAGGGACTGGTGTCGAACAGTGATGCGCTCTTGCAGTTCATGGGGTTCTGGACGTTGGCCATGACGTTCATTGCCACGCCGGTGCTGACCTACTTCTACGGCAAGCGTTGGTACTGTTCGTGGGTATGCGGTTGTGGAGGCCTTGCCGAAACACTTGGCGATCCGTGGCGGCAGAATAGCAACAAGAGTCTGCGCGCCTGGAAGATCGAACGGTGGATGGTTCACGGCGTCCTCGTCTTCGTTACGGTGACCACAGCGCTTCTTTGGGCGAACTCCGTCTGGCCTGGGAGCGTCTTTGGATCGTGGACCCATGATGTACAGCGCGCCTATGGTTTCTACATCGGTTCGCTCTTCAGCGGCGTGGTCGGCGTCGGGTTCTACCCGTTGCTTGGATCTCGAGTCTGGTGCCGGTTCGGATGTCCGCAGGCCGCCGTGCTGGGTCTGCTGCAGAAGTGGTTCTCGCGTTTTCGCATCACGACGAATGGTGGACAGTGCATTTCGTGTGGCAACTGCAGCACCTACTGTGAGATGGGGATCGACGTCCGCTGGTACGCCCAGCGCGGCGAGGACATCAAGCGCGCTTCCTGCGTCTGTTGCGGTGTCTGCTCGTCGGTCTGCCCACGTGTCGTTCTTAGGCTGGAGAATCGGTAAGGAGCTCGC
>JANJTN010000019.1 GCA_024711065.1 bacterium | reverse complement strand
CACTGGCGAACGCTGGCCCGTTCACCGTGTTTGCTCCAACGGACGCGGCCTTTGCCAAGGTACCCGCTGAAGCACTGGCCGATCTGATGAAGCCCGAGAACAAAGAGAAGCTGGCCACGGTGCTGTACCACCATGTGCAGGTGTCCAAGTACGACGAGAATCGTCTGAAGAATTCGTCGTCCATCATGATGTTCGACGGTTCAGCCGCCAAGGTCGAGGTCAATGGGGACGAGATCACCGTTGGTGGAGCCAAGATCCTCGGCCGCGTGGACGCCTCCAACGGCATCGTCTATGTGGTGGATGGCGTGATCCTGCCGTGACGGTCTGCGATTCGAATGGCGCTTGGCTCCGATGGAACCAGGCGCCATTTGCGTGTGTTCAATATCGGACTGAATTGGTCGTATATTGCGACTCTGAACGAACACACGAGAACCATGGCAGACTCTCAACAGGTCTTGGACAGCGTAGTTCAAAGCGACTACAAGTACGGCTTTGAGTCCGATATCGAGCAGGAATTGCTTGAAAAAGGCCTCAGCGAAGACACGGTGCGCTTCATTTCGGCCAAAAAGAACGAGCCCGAGTGGATGCTCGAGTGGCGACTGAAGGCCTACCGTCAGTGGCTGAAGATGGCCGAGCCTCAGTGGCCGAATGTGAAGTATCCGAAGATCGACTTTCAGGACATCATCTACTGGGCGGCACCGAAGAAAAAGGAAGGCCCGGCGTCGCTGGACGAGGTGGATCCTGAACTGCTGGCAACCTTTGCCAAGCTTGGCATCCCACTGGAAGAGCAGAAGATGCTTACCGGCGTGGCCGTAGACGCCGTACTCGATTCCGTGTCGGTAAAGACCACGTTCCAGGAGGCGCTCAAGAAGGAAGGCGTGATCTTCATGCCCATGTCCGAAGCCATCCAGGAGCACCCCGATCTGGTACAGAAGTACATCGGCTCGGTGGTACCCACCAACGACAACTTCTATGCCGCACTGAATTCCGCGGTCTTCAGCGACGGCTCTTTTGTCTACATCCCCAAGGGTGTCCGCTGTCCGATGGAGTTGAGCACGTACTTCCGTATCAATGCTCGCAATACGGGGCAGTTCGAGCGGACGTTGATCATTGCCGACGAAGGCTCGTACGTGAGCTACCTCGAAGGGTGCACGGCACCACAGCGAGACGAGAACCAACTACACGCTGCGGTGGTAGAACTGATCGCCCATGCCGACGCTGAGATCAAGTACTCTACCGTCCAGAACTGGTATCCGGGAGACAAGGACGGCCACGGCGGGATCTACAACTTCGTGACCAAGCGCGGTATCTGTGAAGGGGCTCGCAGCAAGATCTCGTGGACGCAGGTCGAAACCGGATCAGCGGTGACGTGGAAGTATCCCAGCTGTGTGCTCAAGGGCGATGACTCGATCGGTGAATTCTACAGCGTAGCGGTCACCAATCATCACCAGCAAGCCGATACCGGAACCAAGATGCTGCATATCGGCAAGAACACCCGCTCGCGCATTGTGAGCAAGGGGATCTCGGCCGGAGTATCACAGAACTCCTATCGCGGCTTGGTCAAGATCAACGCCCGCGCCGAGAACGCCCGCAATTACTCGCAGTGCGACTCACTGCTTATCGGCGACCAGTGCGGAGCGCATACGTTCCCATACCTCGAAACCTCCAACCCCACGGCCACCGTGGAACACGAGGCCACCACGTCCAAGATCGGCGAAGACATCCTGTTCTACTGCAATCAACGCGGCATCGATACCGAAGCCGCCGTAGCCCTGATCGTGAACGGATATGCTCGCGACGTGCTCAATCAGCTCCCCATGGAATTCGCCGTGGAAGCACAGAAACTCCTGGCCATCTCTCTCGAAGGCAGCGTTGGGTAAATCCGCGTGTTTTTGATTCAACAGCCAACAGCCAACAGCCAACAGCAACAGCAACAGCCAACAGCAACAGCAACAGCAACAGCAACAGCCACCAGCAACAGCAACTGCAACAGCAACAGCCAACAGCAACAGCAACATGTCACTACTCAAGATCAACGGCCTGAAGGCCGGCGTAGAAGGAAAAGAGATCCTGAAGGGGATCGATCTCACGGTGAATCCCGGCGAGGTGCATGCCATCATGGGACCGAACGGATCCGGGAAGTCTACACTAGCCAGCGTCTTGGCTGGACGTGAGGATTTCGAGGTGTCAGGGGGCTCGGTAGAGTTTCTCGGACAGGACCTGCTGGAGATGTCTCCGGAAGATCGCTCCCGTGCCGGCCTGTTCCTGGCCTTTCAATACCCGATCGAGATCCCGGGTGTGTCGACCGCCAACTTCCTGAAAACGGCAGTGAATGAACACCGCAAGGCCCGCGGTGAAGAACCGTTGGAACCGGCAGCCTTTCTGGCCCTGATGCGGGAGCGCATGAAGCTGGTGGAGATGGATCCGTCCTTCCTCCAACGCTCCTTGAACGAGGGATTCTCGGGCGGCGAAAAGAAACGGAACGAGATCTTCCAGATGGCGATGTTGGAGCCAAAACTGGCGGTATTGGACGAGACCGATTCGGGTCTGGACATCGATGCTCTTCGCATCGTGGCCAATGGCGTGAATGCCCAGCGTTCGGCAGACAATGGCATCGTTGTGATCACGCACTACCAACGTCTGCTCAACTACATCGTTCCCGATCATGTGCACGTGCTGTGGAATGGTCGGATCGTGCGTAGCGGCGGCAAGGACCTCGCTCTCGAGCTCGAAGCCAAAGGCTACGACTGGATCAAGGCGGAAGCCCAGGTGGAGGCGTAACCATGTCCATGGAACGATTCCGCGAATTCGTCGATGCCTCGTTTTTCGATCTGGAGCGCCGTCTGAACGGAGCCGGATCCGGGCCGTGGCATCAGCTGCGGCGCGCCGGACACCAGGCGTTCCTCACGCAGGGTGTACCCACCACACGTCACGAAGAATGGAAGTACACCAACGTGTTGCCGCTGCTGGGTCTGACCTATCAGACCGCATCGGCCGGCAGCAGCGGGGTGGCACCATTGAACCTTGCCGCGATCCATTCGCTGGATACCTATCGCAGCGCCATGGGGTCCGACGAAGTGTTCCTGTGTCTGATCGATGGCCAGTACCTGCCGTCGCTCAGCACGGAACACCACCAGATCCAGGGACTCTCTGTGGAGCCCCTTACCGATCAGCTTGTGGCCAACGACAACGATGTGCGCACGGCGCTGGCCAGTGCCGCCGCTTCGGAGGGTCATCCATTCGTTGCCCTGAATACGGCGCTGGCATCTCACGGTGTGGTGATCCGGATCGCCCGTGGAGCAACGATCGAACGTCCGATCCACGTGGCCATGATCACCGACGCCCGATCGTCCGACCGTTTGCAGACGCCCCGTGTGCTGGTGCTGGCAGAAGAGAGCGCGGCAGCCACCATCGTGGAATCGTATCATACGGTAGGGTCGAACGGATCGCTGATCATCCCGGTCACCGAGATCGTGGCCCATCGGCAGGCCAATGTGCGCCGTGTAACGATCCACGACGATGTGGACCACGCACGCCTGATCGGCTACACGGGTGCGCGCGTGCATGGCGATGCCCAGGTCTCTTCACACGTCTTTTGCCTTGGCGGTGGATTCGTGCGCAACGACCTGGCCATCGCCCTGCTGGAGCCGAACGCTCAGGGATTCCTGGACGGCGTTTCGGTGCTCGCCGGCGAGGAGTATGCCGACAATCATACGGTGGTGGACCATACCGTTCCTCACTGTCATAGCGAAGAGCTCTACAAAGGCGTGTACGACGGCCGCTCGGTTGGGGTGTTCAACGGCAAGATCTATGTGCGCCCGCAGGCGCAGAAGACCACGGCCTACCAGAGCAACCACTCGCTGCTGATCAGTGAGCGCGCGCAAGTGAACGCCAAGCCGCAACTCGAGATCTGGGCCGACGACGTGAAGTGCTCGCACGGAGCCACCACCGGACAGCTGGACGAAGAGGCGGTGTTCTACCTGCAGGCGCGGGGTATCGGCAAGGCCGAAGCACGAGCGCTGATGACGTATGCCTTTGCCGCCGAAGTGGTGGAACGGTTGCCGCATGAAGGCCTCCGAACTGCCATCGAACATCGGATCGCCCGTAAATTGCACGCCGAACCGTTCACCGTGTAACGCATGACAGCCGCATCCCTGGACATCCACGCCATTCGCGAACAGTTCCCGATCCTGTCGAGAACCGTACACGGTGGCAAGCCCCTTGTCTATCTGGACACAGCGGCTACCTCGCAAAAACCCAGAGTCGTGATCGATGCGATCGACGGCTACTATGCCATGCACAACAGCAACGTGCATCGGGGTGCCCATACCATCAGTGCCGAAGCCACCACCATGTGGGAGCGCACACGGCAAACGGTGCAGCAGTTCCTGAACGCCACCCGCGAAGACGAAGTGATCTTTACGCGCGGCACCACCGAGTCCATCAATCTGGTGGCCTCGTCGTGGGGAGACCAGAACGTCGCCGCCGGAGACGAGATCCTGATCACCGGCATGGAGCACCACGCCAACATCGTGCCGTGGCAGATGCTCTGTCAGCGGAAAGGGGCTACCCTGAAGCACATTCCGGTATTGCCCGATGGCTCGCTGGACATGGAGGCCGTGCCCGGACTGCTGACCGACCGCGTGAAGATGTTCTCCATGACGCACGTGAGCAATACACTCGGTACCGTGAACGATGTGCATGCGCTCTGTGCCATGGCCCGGGAGCGCGGCATCACCACGATGGTGGACGGTGCGCAGTCGGTGCTGCACCTCAAGATCGACGTGCAGGAGATCGGCTGCGACTTCTTTGCGTTTTCCGCGCATAAACTGTACGGTCCCACGGGGATCGGCTGTCTGTGGGGACGCTACGAGATCCTGGACGCCATGCCGCCCTATCAGGGTGGCGGCGCGATGATCAAGCATGTGACGTATGCCGGAACCGAGTACGAACAGGTGCCCATCCGGTTCGAAGCCGGTACGCCACACATCGCCGGAGCCGCCGGTCTGGAAGCAGCGATCAACTGGTTCGGTCTCTTGGACCTGGAAGCGCTGGACGAACACGAGCGAGCCCTGGTCGAACGAGCCACCGCAGGACTGCAGCAGATCGACGGCATGCGCATCATTGGTACCACGCCGCACAAGGTGGGCATCGTCTCCTTTGTGATCAGCGGTCTTCACGGTACGGACATCGGCATGCTGCTGGATGAACAGGGCATTGCGATCCGCACCGGACATCACTGTACCATGCCACTGCTGGAAAGCTTCGGCGTTGGCTCTACCTGCCGCGCCTCATTTGGCGTGTACACCACGATGGACGAGATCGACGAATTCCTGGTTGCCGTGAACAAAGCCGTACGGATGCTCCGATGAATGCTCAGCACGCCATCGACCTGCTTGCTTCCGAACTCGGACAGTTCGAGGACTGGGAGGATCGCTACGCTCACATCATCGCCTTGGGCCGAACGCTGCCGCCATTTCCGGAAGAGTTCCGGAAGGAGCAGTTCCTGGTGTCGGGTTGCCAGAGCCAGGTATGGCTGCATCCTACGTTCGATGGCACCACGATCCACTTCGACGCCGACAGCGAAGCGCTGGTGGTTAAGGGGCTTGTGGCCATCCTGATGCGGATCTACAACCACCGAACACCCCAGGAGATCCTGGCCGTCCCGAAGGACTTTATCACCACACTTGGACTCGATACCCACTTGTCGCAGAACCGCGCCAACGGTCTGGCATCCATGATCAAACAGATCGGCTTGTATGCCATTGCGTTTTCGATGAGGGGAGCAGCGTCTAGCGTCTAGCGTTTAGCGTTTAGCGTCTAGCGCCTAGCCTGAGCAACGAGCAACAAAGAATTGACCGAATACAACAACCATATCGACAACAGCTCACAGCCAACAGCT